>CAYGOR010000086.1:0-1579 GCA_964351635.1 uncultured Candidatus Saccharibacteria bacterium | reverse complement strand
TCTTCCAGGTAGCTGCAGCTGTGGGGGTAGGTGGTGTACACCTTCAGGTCCCGCAGGGATGAAGTCACAGCAAATCTCCACAAGTGGCGGGTAGACGCCAAATATCGCGCTCAATCGCGACACTGACATTTTGCTCAAGACGCTGTTCGAAGTCCAGTCTGTTGATGTTTCTCGCACCCAGTGAGTTCAAATGCGGGTTTTCCACCTGGCAATCCACCATGTGTATGCCGCCGCGTTTTGCGATATCAACCAACGCGACCAGCGCGACCTTGGAGGCATCAGCAATGCGACTGAACATGGATTCGCCGAAGAACACGCGTCCCAGTGCAACGCCGTAGAGCCCGCCGACCAGCGCGCCCCTGTCATCGAACACTTCCACCGCGTGTGCATATCCAAGTGTATGCAGCTTCGCGTAGGCCGCCACCATATCCTCGTCAATCCAGGTGCCGACACCGTCGCGCCTGGCCTCGCCACAGGTGCGCATCACGGTGACGAACTGTGTGTCTACCGCCAGCCGGAACCGGTTGGCGCGCAGCGTCTTGCGCAGCGAGCGGGAGATATGTAACTCGCTGGGAAACAGCACTGACCGCGGATCTGGCGTCCACCAGAGCACAGGTTGCGGGGCCTCATACCAGGGAAAAATGCCGCGACTGTAAGCGTCCAGCAGGCGCTCGGTGGAGAGCCCACCGCCCGCTGCCAGCAGGCCATTCGGGCTCTCCAGTGCGTGATCGGTTGGCGGGAACCTACCGCTGCCGGAAAGATGCGGGACTCTGCGCATGCTGTGGGCCGATCAGAGACCGTCCAGATACTTCTCCGCATCCAGTGCCGCCATGCAACCAAAGCCGGCAGAGGTCACCGCCTGGCGGTAGATGTGGTCCGCGACATCACCGGCGGCAAACACACCGGGCACGCTGGTCGCCGTGGCATTACCCTGCGTACCGCTGTAAATAGTGATGTAGCCGTCCTTCATGTCCAACTGCCCGGCGAAGATATCGGTATTGGGTTTGTGTCCAATCGCAATAAACACGCCGGAGAGGTCTACCTGGGTCACGCTGCTGTCCTGCACGGATTTCACACGCATGCCAGTGACGCCCGTCGCGTCACCGACCACCTCCTCCAGTGTGTGGTTCCACATGATCTTCACTTTGCCTTCTTTCTCGCGGGCGAAAAGCCTGTCCTGTAGTACTTTTTCCGAGCGCAGAGCATCCCGCCGGTGCACCAGCACAACCTCGGACGCAATATTGGAAAGATACAACGCCTCTTCCACCGCGGTGTTGCCGCCGCCGATCACCGCAACTTTCTGGTTGCGGTAAAAGAAACCGTCACAGGTAGCACAGGCGCTGACCCCTTTGCCGGCAAACGCTTCTTCGCTGGGCAGGCCGAGATACTGCGCGGAAGCACCGGTGGCGATAATCAGGCCATCACAACTGTAGGTGGAGGTGCCCCTGAGGATGAAGGGGCGGACGCTAAGGTCGACAGCGTCTATGTGATCAAACACGACCTGGGCGTCGAAGCGCTCGACGTGTTCCTGCATTTGTTGCATCAGCTGCGGGCCCTGTAAGTCCGGGGCGCCGCCGGG
>CAYGOR010000085.1:0-1597 GCA_964351635.1 uncultured Candidatus Saccharibacteria bacterium | reverse complement strand
ACACGGCATTTGTCGTCGTGTTCTTGTCGGTACGTGCCTTGTCAGGCGCTATTCCGCATCGCCTGTATCAAGTCATGTCCCGGTGAGTCATACGCTCACGAGGGTGCCTGGGAGGGCCCCTCTAGCAACGGGAGGATATGTCATGGGTGGTGTTAGCCTTGCTGCACGACTGCTTGCCCTTGCCTTCTTAGTTATTATCGGCGCGGGCCTTTACGCAGTACTCCTGCAAAGCAATCTCAGTGCCGCAGAAATGCAGCTCAATAATGTCGCGAAAGACCGGGACTTCTATAAGCTCCGCGTTGAACAGTATCAGGAGCAAGGCAAAGACGACGCGCAAGTGCTCGCCAACTGTCAGGCTCAACTGGCCGATCTGACAATGCAGCTTGAAGAGGCAGCAAAGTGAAGAGCCCCGGCCGTCGCTAAGACCGGCCGATTACGACGATAGTCCGGCCGGGACCGCCCTTGTCGTATAAGGGTGGTCCCGGAGTACCGGCGCGGTCCTTGCGGCCGAAGGGCATACGGTTGCCCCAAATCGGCTTGCAAAGCACCGGATCGTCTGTCCTGATGCGGCCCCGCGTTTTTTGAACTCAACGGGCCGATGGATTTTGTCACGTTCCTTCAAGCGGTAGTTCTCGGCTTTGTCGAGGGACTAACCGAGTTCTTGCCGGTTTCCTCCACCGGCCATCTCATCCTTCTGATCGATCTGCTGGGCTTCCAGGGGCCGCCCGGCAAGATGTTCGAAATCGTCATCCAGCTGGGCGCAATTTTGGCCGTGGCCTGGATTTACCGGATGAAAATTTTCACCGTGACCAAAGGTGTTTTTCACGATCCGGCGGCGCAGAAGTTCACCATCAATCTCCTGCTCGCGTTTCTACCGGCCATGATTGTGGGCGTTTTTGCCTACAGCTTCATCAAAAGTGTTCTGTTCTCGCCCTGGGTGGTCAGTGTGGCGCTGATCGTCGGCGGCATTGCGATTTTGATCATCGAGCGGCTGCGGCAAACGGCTGACTATCGCGCGCCGGAGGAGATTCCCTGGCGTCGCGCGCTCGCCATCGGGGTGTTCCAGTGCTTGGCGATGATCCCGGGTGTCTCGCGTTCCGGCGCGACCATCATGGGGGCGCTGCTTGTGGGCGTCGAGCGGCGGGCGGCGGCCGAGTTCTCGTTTCTGCTCGCGATTCCGACGATGGTGGCCGCGACGGTTTACGATCTCTACAAGAATCGCGACGTGTTGACGGCGGACAACTTGGCCGTGGTCGGCGTCGGATTCGTGACTGCGTTTCTGGTGGCTTTTGTGGTGGTGCGGGCCGTGCTCGATTTTATCTCGAAGCACGGTTACACCCCGTTTGCGATCTATCGGATTGTGCTGGGCCTTGTCATACTGGCCGTGCTGACGCTGCGGTTCTAGCCTCGGAAATCCGCAAGGTGGACCGCGCCGGCCTCGTTGCCGCACAGCAGACGGTCGCCGTCAGGATTCCACGCCAAGGTGGTGACGGGACTGCCGTTCGCTTTGAGGATCCCGATCGTGTTGACCGAGCCGGGTTGCCCCACAATCACGCTGCCGTCCTCGAATCCGGCCGCCACCAAGTCCAGTTTGGGA
>CAYGOR010000084.1:0-1610 GCA_964351635.1 uncultured Candidatus Saccharibacteria bacterium | reverse complement strand
CAGAGATGTATAGTTGCGGCCGGTGCGGTAGTTACGCCTCGCTCTGAAAGCGAGAGTGGCGTCCTGTTGGCAGGGGTTCCTGCAACAGTGAAAAAGCGTCTTGAGGAGGTTTGAATTTGTCAAGCTTCCAGAATATTCCGAATCTATACTTAGTTGGTGCTCCAAAGTGCGGCACCACGACCTTATCCAATTTCTTGTCATCTCATCCGCAGATTTTTGCAGGACACATAAAGGAGCCCTTTTATTGGTCGAGTGATATGCCTTTCTTTGCTCATCGCGAAGGTGTGAGCCACTACTCAGACTATCTCGCGATTTACGCAGCCGCTCCTAATGAAACCAAGTACTGTCTGGATTCTTCAACTCACTATTTGTATAGCAAGGTCGCCGCAAAAAGAATTATGTCAGCTGTTGAAAACTCAAAGTTTATCGTGTGTTTTCGTCCGCAGCATGAGTTAGCGATAGCATGGCATATGCAGATGTGTAACGCAGGTTATGAAGATATAAAGGATTTTAGAAAAGCCTGGGACTTAAGGAAAATCAGACGTAACGGTGAGAAGATACCCAAGTGTTGTCCAGAGCCGCTACTACTCGACTATGAAAGCGTAGCGTCTGTGGGTGACCAGATGGCGAGAATGCTGTCCCATGTGGACGCCGCAAACGTGTTTGTTATTTCTCTCGAGCATCTCAAATCAAATCCCGAGGATGTTCTAAATAGCTGTATGAATTTTTTGGGTTTGAAGGCCGAAATTACTGAGCCTTTGGCAACATCAAATCCGGCCTTTGTAAATCGTTCGGCAGTGATTAGTCGCTTTATTAGGCTTCCCGTTGTTAGACGTGGTACTAATGCTGCTTTGAGTATTGTTCCCTCGGATTATAGAAAAAAGATTAAGAGGACAGTCAGGTTCTTTCTGTATAAGACGCAAGAGAGGCAGGAGTTGGATGAGGGCTTTCTTGAAGACCTGAAAAATGAGTTTAAGGAGGATAGTGAGAAGTTAAGTGACTGCGTCAGATTATGTTGCACCTAAACCTATGAAACTTAATGCTAATTTTGATGCTGATGAGTAAGTCAGATTCAATATACTTGTGAGCATTGTGTGCGATACAAATATTCAGGCAGACCTTTCATTTCTTACTGTAGTTCTATTTTCGCTGCCTAGCGGTAGTGATTTTTGTTAGCTAGCCAACTTGGCGTTTATGCGAAGTCAGGCTGACGCGAAAAGTTCAACACTCTGGGGATGCTATTGAAAGTCCTTATGTTCGCTAATACCGATTGGTATCTGTATAATTTTCGCCTCGCGCTGGCTATCAGGATTCGTGAGTTGGGGCATGAAGTAGTGCTTGTTTCTCCACCTGGAGATTATGGCGAGAAGCTTCGGGATATGCAGTTCAACTGGATTCCTCTGAAGATGGACCGGCGCAGCGTGAATCCATTTCAGGCGTTATTCGTAATTGTCAGATTGACCAGGCTTTACAAGGAAATCCAACCAGATATTTGTCATCACTTTACCGTCAAAAGTGTTCTTTACGGCGGCTTGGCGTCCATATTATCGAGCACAGGTGCGCGAGTCCACGCAATCGCCGGGCTGGGCTACATATTTGGCAATCAAGGA
>CAYGOR010000083.1:0-1639 GCA_964351635.1 uncultured Candidatus Saccharibacteria bacterium | reverse complement strand
CGCGACTTCAATGTCATCGCGTTCGGTAGCGGCGAAGAGCTTCTGGCGTCGCCTGATTTGGCGCATCTGGATTGCATGATCCTCGACTTGCGCATGGGTGGAATTGGCGGCCTGGATGTCGTTGAAGCCTGTCGCGCGCGGGGAATCGCGGCACCGATCATTGTCGTAACCGCTTTCGGCAATGTTGCATCGGCACGACATGCGCTCAAGTCCGGTGCCTTCGACTTTCTGGAAAAACCTGTTCACGAAGAGCAGATGATGCGGGTCGTTGACGAGGCCCTATCGGTTTCCGATCGAGACGCAAAACAACGCGCCGAGCGCCAGCATTTGGAAGAACGCCTCGCCGCGCTGTCCGGCCGCGAGCGCCAAGTCCTCGAGGCCGTCCTCGACGGACGGCACAATCGTGAAATCGCCGCGGACCTAAAACTCAGTGTCCGCACGATCGAGGTCTATAAAGCGCGCGTCATGGAGAAAATGAGGGTTTCGCGCTTGGCCGAATTGATTCGCTTATTTGCGCGATTCGAAACAAGTCAGTGAAATGCGCTCCCTAACCGCAGACCTAAAAAAAAAAAAAGAAAAAGGCGCGCAGAAAAAATCCGCGCGCCTTTCGGTATCTCTAAATTAGCGGCGTGCGGTCTTACTTACCGGACTCCAGTTCCGCAACCTTCGCCTCGGCTTCTTGAAGCTGGCGCTTCGTGCTTTCAGCGGTCGTGGTCAGGTCTTCGGTTTTCGCGATCAGTGCATCGCGTTCAGCGGTCAGGCTGGCATGAGCCGTACGATAGGCTTCGACTTTCGAATGCTGACTAAAAGCGTAGTAGCCCGTCGCACCGAGGGCAACGATAGCAGCGAAAAACGCGGGACGAAGAATTCCACCAGAAGAAGACATAAAAACAAAACCTCTTGTTATTGAACTAACGACAAATATTTGACCTTGGGCGACCCCAAATCCCCATCATGCCGCGCGCCCGCGCAGCTAGGTTCCGTTCGGCCCGGCGCACACCTTGCACATTTGAGCCATGTATAAAAGCAAGAATCTGGCACGCAACTACCACGCGCACCGCATCTTCATGACGTACAATGGCATATCGATCCCGCGCTCACGTCGTTGTGAACGCACGAAGATCGGGGGTTTAGCAGCCCACAGTCATACGGGGGACGACAGTTTCATGAGAACGAGGCCGGATACGATAAGGACCGCCGCGCCCACACGCATCAGCGTCATCGGCTCGCCCAAAACGACAATTCCGACCACGAAGGCCCCCAGGGCGCCGATCCCCGTCCACACCGTATAAGCCGTGCCTAACGGTAATGTTTTCATGGAAACCGACAGTAGTCCGAAACTGATCAGCATGGTCACGAGCGTCGCAACAGTCGGAATCACCCGCGTGAACCCGTGGGATTGCTTCATCAAATAAGCCCAAACGATTTCGAACAGGCCCGCGACTATAAGGAGTATCCAGGCCATGACGGCCCTCCCTTTACTGTGGATGGCCGGGCCGTCCCGGACTTCAACCCGCGATTCGGTCCGAGAAACGGCGAACCCGAGGGAGGACGTTGCCTCGCGGGGCCCACAAATAATCATTGGACGACGTGGCCACAAGGCTCAAAAAAACCGATTCCGGAATGTCGGCGCAAGCTA
>CAYGOR010000082.1:0-1691 GCA_964351635.1 uncultured Candidatus Saccharibacteria bacterium | reverse complement strand
GAAACTTTTCATGGACGGCTTTTAAGTGGGGGTCGGTGACGTGGGTGTATATCTGAGTGGTCGCGATATTGCTATGGCCAAGCATCGCCTGAACGCTCCTTAAATCAGCGCCGTTCATAAGTAAATCAGTAGCAAAAGAATGCCTGAGCGTATGCGGACTAACGCGCTTAGTGATGCCAGCCTTCAGAGCGTAGCCGCTAACAAGGCGCTGTACGCTGCGAGCAGTAAGCCGCAAATGATTGCCTGATGTTGTGACTTGTTTAGTGCCAGAATAGCGTATGAACAGGGGTGATGAGTTGTCAGTTCGCTTCTCAAGGTATTTTTCTATCCACCATGCTGCGGCGTCACTAATGAATATTGGACGATCTTTCTGACCTTTACCGCGCACCATAAACTCTTTTCTCTTGAGGTTTACATGGTCTTTATCTAGAGAAACTAGTTCAGAGACGCGAAGTCCGCCAGAGAAAAGCAGTTCAATAATAGCTCGGTCTCTCAGGCCAATTTCATTATCTATTTTCGGAGCTGCTAGTAGCCGCTCGACTTCCTCGCTGGATAAGAAGGTGACTTGTTTGCGAGCCGCTTTCGCTAGCTCGATCTTATCGGCGTTCATGGCTTCGATATCTCGCTTGGCGCAGAATTTGAGAAAACTCCTGAGGGCAATGAGGTGATAATTCATAGTATTTTTCTTTAGCTCATCAGATGTATTACTGCCTAGTCGATTTAACCAAAGTCGCCATTTGCGGATAAGCTCGGGATCTATGTCTGTGACTTTGATGTCTCCAGCAAAGTCGATAATGCGCGTTAAGTAATGATCGTAATTGCGAATGGTTTTTTGGGAACGTCCTTGTTCAATCTCTAGATATTCCAGGAAGTCGGTTTTTATTTTGGCAAATTGCATTAACGTAAGCATAACGTACCGGCTGCATAAAGCGCAAGATTGTACGACATAATAATGAGCATTCAACCTCTGTTATAATGTATGAAACGTAAACAAGGATAGATAAATGGAACGAACACTGATCGTAATGAAACCTGATGCTGTGCAGCGAGGACTAGTAGGCGAGATTCTTACACGGTTTGAAAAAGCAGGTCTAAAAATTATAGCAACTAAAATGCTGCAACCTGACGTTGACCACTATCATCACCACTACGAAGAAATTAGTAAAATGATTTCAAGACGAGGCCAAAAAGCATTTGATATAACTGTAGAGATGATGCAAGCAGGTCCGGTAATTGCATATGTTCTTGAGGGAGTTAATGCAGTTGCCCAAGTTCGTAAAATGGTGGGGGCAACAGAGCCAAAAGAAGCTTTGCCTGGGACAATCCGTGGAGACTACGCACACGTTAGCTTTTCACACGCAGATTCTGAGAATACCGGAATCCCTAATCTTATTCATGCCTCTGGAGATCCTACTGAAGCTAAGCAAGAAATTCCACACTGGTTTTCTGAGACAGAAATATTCGATTACGCACCTGCTCATGGCAAGTTTACGCAACCTACAGGGAAGTCCTAGGGCTAATAGCGACATTCTAACGTTCTAGCGAACGTTAGAATGTCGCCATATAGTACAGTTTATTGTATTATTTTTTAAGTAAAGTTGGCCTGGTAGCTCAATGGATAGAGTGAAAAAGTACTGTGGACTTTTGCAAGATCGGAGTACCGGCGCGTATTAACGCCCGATACGAGATGT
>CAYGOR010000081.1:0-1707 GCA_964351635.1 uncultured Candidatus Saccharibacteria bacterium | reverse complement strand
AGAGGGTGAGAATGAGGAAGATAGCGCTTCATTCAGTGAGGCGCGCAAGGCGGGGACCCGCATCGTGGCGGTATCGGTCTTGAATCTAAGGAGAACTTAAAAAGGCGATAAGCTTTCCACAGTGAGATTAGACCGTCGCGTTTGAAGCCTTCATCCGGCAAATGGTTGCGCACGTCGCGCGACGGCCTAAATCGCGCCACTTGTTATAGTGGTTTGCGTGCGCTGTGCGCCTATATTTTGCGGCGCACACTGGCGGTTTTTTGCCTATCAATTTTGACTCATCAGCGGAGTTCCGCCGATATCTAGGGTCACATTTCTGCATCACCTGAAAATATAGTGATAGTTCAACGGTCGCAGAGGCTGTTTCCAGTCTTGACCGTGCTGGCATGTCAATTGCAGTAATTCGCACAGGGAGGGCATTGGGCATTCCGTCTAATGCTTGGTAGTGCGAGATCTACAGCGCGACGGCGCACTACCGTTAATTGGCGTCGCATCGTGCCGGGCATTCTGCGCCGGTGCTTAATAGGGGGACTTCATGCTCGCACACCATGCAGCTGCTTCGCGCGGCTGTGGCAAGGCCTGGACGCTTTCGAGTGTCAGCGCCATAGCAATGTTATCTGTTTCGGCAGCCTCTGGGGCTCAGGCGCAGACCGCGCCTCAGTTGGCCCAGGACCCTGCCGCTGTTGCTGAAGAAATTGTTGTTACCGGCTCGCGCATCGTGCGCGACGGCTATGAAGCTCCTACACCTGTGTCCGTCCTGGGCGCAGAAGAACTAAACGCGATGAACACCGTTAACGTTGCCGACGCGGTGAACGCGTTGCCGGCGTTTACCGGCTCTCAGAATCCACGTACCTCGCAAGGCAATCTTTCCTCCGGCGCAACTGGTGTTAGCCAGCTCAACCTGCGCGGCATGGGTACGAACCGCACGCTTATCCTTCTCGACGGACAACGCTACATCAATTCGGCTATCACTGCCGGCGGCAGTGCACCTGACATCAACTCATTCCCCAACGCGCTGATTGAGCGCGTGGACGTCGTGACAGGCGGCGCCTCGGCGGCCTACGGTTCAGACGCCCTTTCGGGCGTTGTGAACTTCGTCCTCGACCGGGACTTCACCGGCGTTAAGGGTGAAATCCAAGCGGGTATGACCAAATACCGCGACGACAAAAACTACAGCGGCCAGTTGACCTTCGGCACGCCGTTCGCCAACGGCCGCGGTCATCTCCTTCTCTCCGGTGAAGTCAGTCACAACGACGGCGTCAGCGGTCACGGCGGCCGTCCCTGGGCGGACATGCCGGCTTCGGTCCACCTCAATCCGGCCTACGGCACAGGCGCTGGGCGCAGCACGAGCGTCCCGCAACATATGGTTTCGAGGGATACCGGCCTCTCGGCGGGTACGCCGGGCGGCATCATCACTACCACCGCTTTGCGCGGAATTTACTTTGGTCCGGGAGGAACAGTTCTTTCGGGCTATGACTTCGGTGTTAACGTTGGCAACAATCTCGCGAAGGGCGGCGATTGGGAATATTCGCGCATTGAAAACGGGCAGGATATCGCAGGCCGAATTGACCGCTATGTCGCCTATTTCCGTACGAGCTACGAACTCACCGACAACGTAGCGGCCTTTGTCGACGCCCAGGGGTCGAAGTCGCACACGATCAAGGTTGCGAACCCGAATCGCCTTCTTGGCAACAACGTCATCCGCAT
>CAYGOR010000080.1:0-1861 GCA_964351635.1 uncultured Candidatus Saccharibacteria bacterium | reverse complement strand
GGGTATTAACAGTATGAATATGCCATAAACTGTCATGTATGACACTTACAGATTGAATTTCCTTACTGCTATTGATATTTTGATTTATATAGTATGTATTCTTGACTTGAAAATTTGTATCTAAATCAACTATGTGACCGTCAATGATAAACCGAGCAATAGTGTCCCAAGTATTTATTATTACTCTTATTGTTGTGGAGTCAGCTTGATAAATATTAGAAATAGAAGAGGTTTTGAGAGAGTCTAGGCTTAAAGCTAGCGAGTCAGTAATCTGATTTCCCTTTATTTTGTGCAATACATACCTTTTGGTTGAGTTAAGAGGGTGATTAACCAGTACGTAGTTATCTTGATTGATGACACATATATCAGAAATAATTACTTTGTTCTTCCAGTAAGAATTTAGTTGCAATGAGTCTACTATCTCTAGGTTTTGATTATATCGTAAGACGTAATCATAAGGTAGATTTGAACTTCGATTTAGAGTGTAAATATCCTGATAGTTAGTAGACAGGGTCGTTTTGTATAGAGCGACATAGTTATTACCGCTTCCGATCGTGTCAATGTTAATTTGAGCTAGTGCACAATTAGTGGTAAAAAACAATAGGATTATATATTTCAGCATTTCGGGAGTATTATCGTGAAAACTATGAAGCCTCACACAAAGAATAGTCCTTTGCATGAGGCTTGTTAGAAGCTGTGCCAATTAAGGTGTTCTTAAGATTCCCGTTTTAAAAGACAACTTGTGATGGTGCCAAGTTTGCAATTGGCCATTAATATCAGTGTACGATTTGTTTTCAGGGGTTAAGTATACTGCCCACGACTTTTTTGCGGGAAGAAGCGTATTGTCGCCTTCGATGACATTCATAGCAGCTTCGTAATGCTGAAGTGTAGCTGCACTTAAGCATTGATCGAATTCACCAGTGCTAGGGTAGCTGGGTGAGTTTATTGAACCGTGGGAACCCCAGATACTTTCAGTGTAATCCTGACCAAGTGGTCCGGTATAGCTTGATCCGTCAAAGGGATCGTCACCGTAAACTTTATCTCCAACCGAGTAGTAATACCCAGAATTTCCGGTTGTAGCAAAATAATTAGAGCCAGCAGCATACCTCAAATTATGCTGAATAGCTTCGAAAGCAGGTTTAGACGATGTTACTCCAAGGCAAGGTTGCGAACCCTGGCCTCCTGGTCCTTGCCACGAGCCAACAGCCCGGTGATATTCGCTATAGGTTAATGCACCAGGGTATTCAATTAAGTTGGGCACCAAGTCATAAATCTGCGCAACAGCAAAGCGTAATATATAATCGCCCGAGCTGTTTGTGCTAATTTCTACATCACTCATTGGAGCGATGTTAGCTACACTGGATGCTGCAGTGTACAGATTGTCGTAGGCTTCGAAAAGCGCAGCACTGGACACCGTTATTGTAGCGCCTGACCTTCCGGTAGTAAGTGAAGTGGTGTCTTCATCACCATGGAGAATTCCATAGTCGGTATCATCAAAATCTACCAGCATATGCTCGTAGTTAAATGATGCTTCAAGAATCCACTCGGCATCCTCTACAGTTAGAGTTGGGTAGGAGTAGGGGGCATCATCAAGATATAGATGATACTGTGTAGTAAAATCTAATACTTCATTATGCTCCTGATTCAAAGCTACAGGTGTGGTTTTTTTAGCAGCCATTCCGCTGCTTTCACTTTGTTCTTTTGAGCAGCTGGTTTGTAAGAAAACCACTACCCCCCAGAATTGTGGTCTGGGCCATTTTTGAGAAATTTTTCATTTTGTTAAAGGGTTTTAAATTATTATTACATCAAGTTTAGTAAAAAAGATCTTACAGAATTTTCTGTGTTAAAACTTTAACACCTG
>CAYGOR010000079.1:0-1897 GCA_964351635.1 uncultured Candidatus Saccharibacteria bacterium | reverse complement strand
GCCGAGATCGGCACTGTCCGCACGTCAGCGGTCTGATAGCCAACACCCGAGTAGCCAATGGCATACTTGTCGGACGCGATGGCCTGAACCACAGCCGACGAACCAGGCTGTTCTTTCACGCTATCCTTAAAGTCGCCGTCGGCGAGAGCCACTTCCTTGAAGTACCCATAGGTGCCAGACGCCGAATTGCGGCCGTACATTGAGATCGGCCGGGCTGCCCACTCACCTGTCAGACCCAAGTCACCCCAGGTCCGTAAATCCTGCCGGCCGCCGTGCTTGCGGCTCTTGGAGAACATGGCGTCGACCTGCGCGATGCTCAGGCATTTAATGGGGTTGTCCTTATGGACAAACACCGCCAGCGCATCGACCGCGACACGAAGACCGGTCGGCTTATAGCCGTGCTTCTTTTCGAACTCGTCCATCTCCACGCCCTTCATGGGGCGCGACATGGGACCGAACTGCGCGGTTCCCGCGATCAAGGCCGGCGGCGCGGTTCCCGATCCCTTGCCTTCGATCTCAACTTTCACGTTCGGATATTCTTTGGCGAAGCCTTCGGCCCACAACGTCATCAAATTGTTGAGCGTGTCAGAACCTATGGACTTCAGGCTACCCTCGACACCGGGCGCCTTCGCATAATCGTGGAGAGTAGGGTCCACTTCCACCGCCGCCGCGTTCACCGCGACGAACCCACTAACCAGCGCTAGAACGCTTCCGAACTTCTTCAACATGGATGGTATCTCCCGTGCGAGAGGGCATTGCAAAAACACGCCATCCATAGCGATGGAGAGCACACCTTTTTTGACAGATTTATGAAAGAATTATTACAGACGCGGGTTGCGGTCGCGCGGTCGCGCTGCCGGCACAACTTATTGAAATATATTATCTTTACGAACTAGCCGCGCAGCGCGGCAATGTTACCGCGATAGTCTTTCGATCCAAAAACCGCCGTCCCTGCCACCAGAACATTGGCGCCAGCCTGTCGGCACTGGGCCGCGGTGGTCGGGTTGATTCCACCGTCGACCTCTAAATCGATCGCGCGCGAGCCAATCATCTCTTTGATTCGGCTTATTTTTTCCAACTGATTGGGAATGAACGACTGCCCTCCGAAGCCCGGATTGACGCTCATGACCAAAATCAGGTCCAGGCGGTCCAAGACATAGGCAATCGCCGACTCCGGGGTCGACGGATTAAGGGACACGCCGGCCTTCTTGCCCAGCGAGCGGATAAACTGCAGAGACCTGTCCAGATGCGGCCCGGCTTCGGCATGGACGGTAATGATGTCCGCGCCGGCCTCGGCAAACGCCGCGATATAAGGATCGACCGGCGCAATCATCAGATGCACGTCGAAAACTTTTTGGCTATGCGGACGTAGAGCCTTCACCACCAGGGGGCCGATGGTCAGGTTGGGCACGAAGTGCCCATCCATCACGTCGACATGGATATAGTCCGCACCGGCTTCGTCGATCGCGCGCACCTCTTCGCCCAAGCGGGCGAAATCGGCGGAAAGGATACTGGGCGCGATCTTGACGGACATGACGTTAAAGCCTTGCCTGCGCCGCCGCGACGACAGCGTCCGCCGTAATGCCGAAGTGTTTATAGAGCGCGGGCGCCGGGGCCGACGCGCCGAAACCGGGCATACCGATCACAGCGCCTTTGGGGCCGACATAACGTTCCCATCCGAAGGTGCTGGCCGCCTCAACCGCGATCTTAACGACATCACCGCCCAACACAGATTCGCGATAGTCAGCGGATTGAGTGTCGAACAACTCCCACGACGGCATCGACACAACCGCGGCCGCAATGCCCAAGCCTTTCAGCTTCGCGCGCGCTTCCATTGCGAGAGTGACTTCGGATCCGGTCGCCATAATCGTTACTTGGCGTTTTCCTTCAGCGTCCG
>CAYGOR010000078.1:1141-1972 GCA_964351635.1 uncultured Candidatus Saccharibacteria bacterium | reverse complement strand
CAGGGCTTGATGAATGCCACGAAGTTGTGGGACAGGCTGAACGCGTTGGCCGGGGCGAATGCCCAACCATTCTGCAGCGCGATCTTCATGTCTGACCAGATCACAGGGATGATCGGAACCTGTTCCGAAGCGATCTGCTGGATCTGAAGACCCAACTGGGCAGCCTCGACAGGATCGGACGTCTGCAATCCCTGGGTGATCAACGCATCGACTTCAGGATCCTTGAAGTTCGACGAGTTGTTTCCACCAGGCGCAGCCTGGTCGCTTGCGTAGTACAGCTGAAGCATCAGCATCGGGTCCGGTGCATCCGGCAGGTTGCCGATGACCTGAACACCGAGGTTCGGCTCATGATCCAGAATGATCTGGAACCTAGGTCCACCTGGCATCAGGTTCAGTTCGACGTCAACGCCGATCTGACCCCACGTGTCCTTGATGGACTGTGACATGTCGATTGACGCCTGGCTTCCGTCCGGGACGTTCAGCACCATGTTGAACCCGTCCGGAACCTTCGACAGGGCAAGCTCTTCACGAGCCTTGTCAAGGTCGAAGTCGAATGTCTCAATCGCTGCGTAGCCCGCTGCCACCTCGTCCTCGGGCAGAACACCCTGGAACATTGCTGGCAGGTTCAACGCGTTTGCCACATCAGCCTGGTTCGGGAAGAGACCGGTGACGATGCCCTCGCGGTTCGTGGCGTAGTACAACGCACGACGCACGTGGATGTCATCGAACGGGTCGTCCTCCATGTCGATCGTGAATCCACGGAAGATGAACGAAGGAACGGATGCGATCTCGGCAACGCCGGCCCACTGGTCGTAGGCGGTGCTCGGAACG
>CAYGOR010000078.1:422-1131 GCA_964351635.1 uncultured Candidatus Saccharibacteria bacterium | reverse complement strand
TCAGGAATGATGGGGAACTCGATCGTGTCGAACATCGGCGCTTCGCCCTCATAGAAGGGGTTGCGCACGAACGTCAGGTGTGAATCGGGAACGAACTCTTCGACCATGTAGGGACCGGAACCGAGCGGGAAGTGCTCAGGTGTCCCATAGGCGGCCAGGTTCGCTTCCACATCCGCCTTGCTCACGATGTAGGTCATCATGTGCGAGGGCAGGAACTTCCACGTCGAATCCGGTTCGATCAGCTCGACCGTGATGTCCTGTCCGTCAACGGTGACTTCCTTGACGTTCTCGAAAAGGAATGAACCCTTCGAGGCAACATCCGGATCGCTTTGCATGTCGATGGAGAACTTCACGTCCTCCGCCGTCACGTCGGTTCCGTCTGAGAACTTGAGACCTTCCTTGAGCGTGTACACATAGGTCGTGGGTGATGTGGATTCCCAGGACTCTGCAGCACCTTCGACCAGGTCGCCTTCGCCTGTGTAGTACAGGAGATTGTCGTACACGAGACCCATCAGGCCGGAGCCGATCGGTGTGTTGAAGTACGTTGGTGCGAACAAGGAATCGGGTGTGTTGTCAAGACCCCAAACCAGGTTGGTCGGGCCGTCACAGGACTCACCTGCCGTGGTCGTGGTCTCGCCACCGCCACCGCCTGCCGTCGTGGTGGTCTCTCCGCCTGACGCTGCGGTCGTCGTTGTGTCTCCACCTTCGG
>CAYGOR010000078.1:0-412 GCA_964351635.1 uncultured Candidatus Saccharibacteria bacterium | reverse complement strand
ACACACCGAGGCTCATCAGCCTCCAGCGTGAAGTGTCCTTCTTACTTCGATACCCCATTGCAACCTCCCAATTGGTTTCCAGTTGTATGCATCACAGCCGCCCTCGGGAACCGGCAACGGATCCTGGGTCAATCTGATAGAAGGAGGGTATCATGTTACATGTCACCCTTCAAGTTGTAGTTGAAGTCATCCGATCACAAGCGACCGTGCAGTCTCCATTTCGTCGTACCAGTCGGCAAGATCGGCCTCGAGCCGTGACACGACATCCGGGAACCGGTCAGCAAGATCCATCTGCTCACCGGGGTCGCCGAGCACGTTGAAGAGCCGCGGTGCAAGCGATTCGAGCTCAGAAACGTATGACCGCGGTCGCGTTCCTGCTGGCACCACGTAGCTGTCGCCGGGCTGCAGGGTC
>CAYGOR010000077.1:0-2418 GCA_964351635.1 uncultured Candidatus Saccharibacteria bacterium | reverse complement strand
GGTATAAACCCATAATTCACAGGTTTGCTGAAAATTGCCGGCTCGACCCGATCAAGCACCATTATTTTGCGATTTCGATCATACTCAATCTTCATGTTAGAACCCTTAGGGATCTCGATCACCACATTTACTGTGTCCCCATCGGTGTAGGGCTTTAGAATTTCGTTATAGTCCATTTTTGCTCCTCATCTTTTTCATAAGTATATAGTAACCTACGCGAGAGTAGTTATGGAAGCTACGTGCAAATTTCAAGGTTGACTTCAAGGGCATTGCGATTGATATAATGAGCAGCTAATGGAGATAATTGGACACAGAGGGGCGGCAGGTTTAGCCCCAGAGAATTCTATTGAGGCGATACGTAAGGCCATGCAGACCTCTGTCGATATGATTGAGCTTGATGTTCGCCTGCAAAATGGCGTGCCAGTGTTGTCTCACGACCCTGTGAAGACAGGTCAGATATATTGCCCGCTTAAACAAGCATTGCAAGAAGTTAACAGTAAATACGCCTTAAATCTCGAGATAAAAGAACTAAAAGCTGTAAATAAAACTCTAAGAATGCTAGAAGCATACCCAGGAAAAGTTGTATTTTCTAGCTTTAAGTTCAACATACTGAAGAAGATTCATGACAAACTGCCAGAAGTAGAAATCGCAATTTTAGAAAAATGGTCCGGAACTCGAGCCGTAGCAGAAGCAGCCTTGCTGGGCAGCAAGCGCCTTCACATGGGAGAGCGTTGGCTATGGAAGAATTTTATATCCGCTGCTAGCAAACAAGGATTTGATGTCTATGCCTATACAGTCAATGACACTGACAGAGCTGATGAACTCAAAGAGTGGGGTGTTAAAGGTATTGTGACTGATTACCCTGACGTCTTTGCAAGCCGCTAATGCTACAATGCATAAGTCATACAACGAACTAATCTAGGGAGATTTATCATCATGAAACCAAGGATTCTTGCGTCAATTATAGTCGTGGCTATCATAGCCTTGGGAGGCATCTTATTTGCTGTTACTGGCGATTCCGAGAACGAGCCAGCTCCAACATCTACTAATACCGGCACCGAAGACACGGATGGTGATGAGGGCATCGTAAATACTGTAGTCACAAACACAGAAGGTGAAACACTCTACACTAATGAAGAAGTAGCTGAGCATGATAGCGAAGACGATTGCTGGACTGTTATAGATGGTGTCGTTTATGACATTACGTCGTATATACCGAATCACCCAGGTGAAGACGAGATACTACGGGCATGCGGAGCCGATGGCTCTACTCTATTTAATGAACGAGAAACTTCTAACGGCGAGCAAGTAGGCTCAGGTTTACCTCATAGCTCGACAGCTGCTAGTCAGTTAGCTGAAATGCAGGTTGGCTTATTAGGTACTGCTGACCTGCAATAACCGACAACAGTAAAGAGCTAGAGTTATTTTCTGTTGTAACTTCGCAAGAGCTACGCAGTCTTCTTGCCTGCGGAGGCCTGGGCAATTTTACGATCGTAATCCTCTAGATATTCTCTGATGGACAAGGCGGCTGAAGCACCTTCGCCAACAGCTGAAGCTATCTGCATGGTTGCTCCACTACGAACATCACCTGCGCAAAAAATACCTGGCACATTAGTCATTAGCTTCTTGTCTGTTTTGACGAACCCATACTCATCAAGCTCAACCCCGGAACCTTCCAGGAAAGAAGTTACCGGCAAAAGACCTATAAACACGAAAACTCCGTCCGTGTCGATATCGATGCTCTCGCCACCTTTTGTAGTCTTGACCTTCACCACTTTATGCATACCGTCTACTTCACCACCAATAATTTCATCCATAATCGTATCAAAATGAACCGTGATTTTCTCGTTTTTATCTATTTCTTGTACTAACACATCTGAAGCTTTCCACTTGTCACCGCGGATTAAGATATCTATGTGCGAAGCGAACTTCGTCAAGAACAAAGCTTCTTGGGCACTTGAATTACCACCTCCAACTACCACCAATTTCTTATCACGGTAAAAGGCACCATCACATGTTGCGCAGTTGTGCACTCCGCGTCCGTAGTATTTTTCTTCGCCTGGTATGCCTAGTTTCTTCCACTCGGAACCGGTGCCAATTAGTATAGCCTTACATTCCTGCTCACCCATAGCTGTTTTGAGTTTAAAGCCGTTATCAGTTTTCTCAATCGATTGTACTTCGTCTAGCTCAATCTCTGCACCGAAGCGTTTTGCTTGTTTTTCCAGATTATCTGCTAACTCAGCTCCGACTATGCCTTCTGGAAATCCTGGATAATTATCGACCATATCGGTAATAGCAGCCAGCCCCCCGATTACCCCTTTTTCTATTAATAGAGTACTTATATCTTCTCTGGATGTATACACGGCCGCTGCTAAACTAGTCGGACCTGCTCCTATCATTACCACATCATGCATATTT
>CAYGOR010000076.1:0-2549 GCA_964351635.1 uncultured Candidatus Saccharibacteria bacterium | reverse complement strand
CGTAACTCTGCTCACGTAAATACCAGTATATTTGTGCAAAAGTTGTGTCATGGTCGTTATCAGCATGAAGCTGATAAACTCTTTTATTCACTTCCTTGATTTCATGCTTTAATTCTTCGCTTTCGTCGTAGGCTGCGTTGCCTTCCACGTAGCGCTGCCCCATCCAAATACCTAATGACTCTACGGGCAAGTCCTTAACCGTTTCAAAATCTTCACCGCCGATTTCTCTCAGAACAGCCCACATGGTCTTTCCGACGTGCATACCAACGTCGCCGCCAAAGTTTAAGCGAACAGTCTCAGCACCAGCGTTTTCTACAATTCTCGAAAGCACATCTCCCACCAAAGTCGTGTACAGGTGGCCAGCATGCAAAGGTTTAAAAGGGTTAGGATCAGAATACTCAATAAGCACCTTTTGCCCTTTCATGGTCTGCTTAGGCAAACGTCGACTCATCTCTAACAAGGCTCCATCCGTCAAAGTGATGTTCAAAAATCCTGGACCTGCGACTTCAACAGAGGTAATATTTTCGCTTTCAGCAACCTTTTTCGCAAGCTTATCTGCAATGTCGCGGGGCTTTGCCTTCAGCTGCCCAGCCAGCTGCATAGCAACATTGCTAGCATAGTCGCCAAAGTTACTGTCTGGCCTTTCCAGCTTAATAGACACATCCAAATCAAATAGGCTTTTTACTGCGTCACTTATTGTCTGCTCAACACTTTGTTTCATATCTGTCGACAAGTATACTAGAGATAAATGAACGACCCAACGCAAGTTTTAACACACCACGGCAAAGTACTAATGGCCAACGCCGCAAAATGGCTTAACAAAATTACGCGTGGAAAGCTAAGTCCGTCACACATCACAACCCTATCTCTTCTGGGGCACATTCCTGCTGCCTGGGCGCTTTGGAGCTGTCGGCCGATACTTGCTGCAGGATTAATAGCGGTGTTCGCCAGTCTAGATGCAATAGACGGCGCTTTAGCAAGAGAACAAGGATCCGCAAATAAACTAGGCATGTTCTACGATGCAGTCACTGACCGCCTGAAAGAGATAATCCTCTATGCAGCACTTGGCGTTTACCTTGCGAATCATGTTCCTGATGCTGGTGGTTGGCTGGCTGCTGCTGTTGCAGGCAGCTCCCTTCTAGTCAGCTACGTTAAAGCCAAAGGAGAAATGGCGCTGTCAGGAAGTAAAGTCGACCCGCAACTTATGAACCGTGCTTTCTCCAATGGGCTAGCCCGCTATGAAATAAGAATGGTGCTATTAATTATAGGCCTGCTGCTAACTAGCTTTTTGGCGCCAATTCTAAGGCTGATAGTTGCCTTAAATCTATTCACTGCCGCAGGTAGATTCCTAGAAATATCACGTATTATCAACACCCAAGAGACCACAAAGTCAGTAAAAAAAGCAGTAAAAAAATGAGCGTGCGGATAGACCTGCACACTCATTCAGTCGCCTCTCCGGACGGCTCTACTACGCTCGACGAATATGCTGATTTATTGAAATCAGGCAGCATAGATTATGTAGCCATAACTGATCACGACAGGACTGATTTTGCACTAAACGCACAAGCTCAACTAGGTGAAAGAATTATCATCGGTGAAGAGATTACCACTTCTGAAGGGGAAATAATCGGCTTGTTCTTGAGAAGAAGAATTACGCCAGGGCAATCGGCGCTTGAAACCTGCAAAGATATAAAGAAACAGGGCGGGCTGGTTTATGTGCCCCATCCATTCGAGACTGTCAGAAAAGGTATAAATATTGAGGTGCTGGATTCTATTGCTAATTTAGTCGATATTATCGAAGCACCTAATGGTAGGTCTTTGCAGCCCCATGATGAGCAGGCTCTAAATTGGGCAAAACGTCACAAGAAAGCAATCTGCGGATCCAGCGACGCTCACCGTAGCCACGCAGTCGCCCGTACTCACACCTTACTTAACTCCGCGCTTACGAAAAATAGCCTGGTCAAGTTGCTTAGTGATGCCTCTGTTGTTTATAAAAGACCATCACTACTTGACTTGCTAGCACCTAAGTTCAACCGCTACATCAGAAGCTCGTCGTGGCTGAAAGGAAATGCCTAAATGGAAACTCTATTGTTTGCATTATGGTTTTTCTGGCCAGCTGGTAGTGCTAATTCAGCTCCAATCCTAGCAAATAACACGCCTTTAAAGCACTGGGGAACGCCGATTGACCTTGGTAAGTCTTTCAGGGGGAAACGTATTACTGGAGATCATAAGACTTGGCGCGGCTTGACTGCTGGAGTAATCAACGGCGGTATAATCGGCTTCGTTCAGCTAATACTTGCCCGTAACTTCTCTTTCTTCGCAAGTATTGGAGATGCTATTGATTACACAGATGGCTCAGTCATACTTCTCGGCGCAGTTCTAGGGCTGGGAGCACTACTCGGAGACAGCGTTAAAAGCTTTTTTAAGCGTCAAGTAAACATCCCGTCAGGCCATGGATGGTTTCCTTTTGACCAAATAGACTACATCATCGGAGGATTACTATTTAGTCTATTGTTTGTCCGATTGAGCCCTGCTGAATATATTTCTAT
>CAYGOR010000075.1:0-2601 GCA_964351635.1 uncultured Candidatus Saccharibacteria bacterium | reverse complement strand
GGTCAGTACCAGTTTTTTTCATAAGCTCACCGTGCACAAAGCTATATGTCAAAACCTCATTTGCTCCTGATTTAACCAGTTGATCACGCAACCTTTGCTTAAATACTCTGGTTTCATTCTTGGGTGCAGCTTTGGAATTTCTGACAGGCAGCTTAACAGGCACGTTTTGATAACCGAATAATCGGCCAATTTCCTCAACTATATCTTCGCCGATTGCTATGTCCATGCGCCAAAAAGGGACCGTGATGTGTAGTGCATCGTCACTCACCTGCACTTCAAACTCAACGTTTTCGAGTAGCGACTTCATGTCCTCGACGCTAATAGAAGTTCCTAGTCTGCTGTTAATAAACTGCTCTTCAACTGTCAGGTGGTTTAGATTGTCAGCGTTCAGGTCAAACTCTGTAATGTCCACTGGCTCACTTGCTACCTTACCGCCAGCGTACCTAACAACTTCGTCGACCATCTTGGCGAGCACTCGATCATTTTGCAGTGGGCTCTGTCCCTTATTAAATCTTGTAACTGCATCGGTAAATAATCCGTGGCGCATACTGGTTCGCCTAACTGCATACATATCGAAGTTCGCACACTCAACTATAATATTTTGAGTATTTTCATCTACTTCTGTTTCGGCGCCACCCATAATTCCTGCTAAGCCTATTGCTCTTTGATCGGTTGCGATAACAATGTCTTGATCATTTAGCTCTACGGTCTTTCCGTTGAGCAATTTAATCTTCTCTCCACTTTTTGCCATTCTAGGGAAAATACTAACCTCACTAGAACAATATTGCTTTACCTTGTCGTAATCGAAAGCATGTAGTGGCTGAGATGTCTCCATCATGAAGAAATTGGTGTAATCAACAATGTTATTGATAGTTTTTATTCCTACGCGGTTCAAGTAAGACTGCAACCACAAGGGAGAAGGCTTTACCTCTACGCCAGCTATGGATTGTGCCATAAATCTAGGAACTAAATCTGGAGCTTCATTCTTGCTGGTGAATTTTAAACTATTGGTGATATCGTGATTAATAGTACTAATATACCAATCTGGAGATATATATTTTTTCCCGAATATCCCTGCTAATTCGCGGGCGATTCCAATATTTCCAAAACAATCTGGACGATGCGTAAACATCTTATTCTCGCAGTCGATTATCACATCATCTAAACCATATAGGTTTGAGAAATTTTCACCTATAACTGGATCTCTTCCGATATCCTCAGATTTAATTTCTAGTATGCCATCATGGTTATCACTCATTGCTAGTTCCGCAGGGCTCGCAATCATTCCATTGCTTACCTTCCCTCGAAGTTCTCTGGCTTCTAGCGTAAACGGCTCTTTATCCCTGCTAGAAGGCACTATCGCGCCAGGCGGAATCCAAGCCACAAGTATGCCTTCTCGCACATTAGGAGCGCCGCATACTACCTGCACATAGCCATCTTCGTTTCGCTCAACACCGGACACTACCCCGTCATCGTCTACAAGGCAAAGGCTAAGTTTATCAGCGTTAGGATGCTTAATGCAGTTTACGACTTTAGCAACAACAACATTCTCGTATTTCTCAGCGTACTTTTCAACTGACTCAATTGCGCCAAGCTGCAAGCCCATCTTAGTAATTACCTCATCGAGGTCGTACGTACGAGGGTCGACACCTGTGTCGTACTTCTTTGATACAAAACTAGCAAGATTTAAACTAAACTTCATGTATTACTCCGTATCTTTCTCTAGGATCATCTTCTGGTACTTTCTAAGCGCGCCATCATCCATCCTCGGACCGTCCAACGCAGTTAACTCGTGAGCGAACTGAGGATTATCCTGCCTGAATGCGGCAGCCTTTTCTGGATCTTGATCTAAATTGGCATGGAAAGGAACTAGCTGCGCATGCAAGTGAGCTACGCCAAGGCCGTGAAATATTACGCCAACTCTGTCTGTATCAAATGCTTTCTCGAGCAATTTTGCCGTCTGCCGCGCTGCGTCCATAAGCCCATTTACTATTCCGCTTTCTACTGCGAAAACATAATCGCCTGGATTATTCTTAGGTGCAACAACTGTATGGCCAGGAGTATTCGGAAAAATCGACATAAAAGATATATAATCATCATTTTCCCAAACTATAAAAGCATCAGCAGTGCGATCTGCGATTTTCTCAAAAATAGATTTTGACATTACTCGTCTAGCTCCCGGAATTCGCCTAGTTTAACGTTCTTCATTACATTATCCCATGAAAATATTCGGCCATTCATAGTTATGTAAACTCCTTTTTCAAGTGTCTGGACAGCAGTTAATGCGCAGCCGAGGTTAAATGATGCGTCGGAATCTTTTAGCGAAGCTGGAATCATTGCACCAAAAAGCACTATGGTTTTGTTCTGCACCTTTTCGCCCAGTGCTTTCGCAGTATCTACAATCGTACTGGTGCCGTGAGAAATAATTATATTCTTCGCAGGGTCACTGATACATGCCTTAACGATAGCTTCGCGCTGTGGGTCTTTCATGTCTAGGCTATCGATGAGCATTAATTCCTCGATTGAAACATTTAACCGATTCCTAGATGCCTGAAGCATTTGTGGCAAATGAGAGTCCTCAAGAACCATTTTCTCAGAAAT
>CAYGOR010000074.1:0-2636 GCA_964351635.1 uncultured Candidatus Saccharibacteria bacterium | reverse complement strand
AACACTTTGATCTTAAGTTTGAAGATGTCGAACCAGTTAAAATCGAAGTCCACGTGAAGAAATAGTCAGACACTCAAGCTCCTCTTGACGAGTTGATTAGCAGACGTGCATAATGAGTGCCAGAAGTTGGCACTCTTTTTTGTATAGTGCTAACTCTTATCGAGAGTCTTAAGTGTAAGAGGGAGTTTATAAGATGGGAAAATCACCAATCACGCCACTGGCTGACTATGTTGTTATGCAACAAGAAGAGGCACAGACAAAAACCAAAAGCGGGCTGTACTTGCCAGATAAAGGTACAGAAAAGCCTAAAATCGCCAAAGTTATAGCTGTTGGCCCAATGGTTAAAGACGTCAAAGTCGGTGATCGAGTAATATTCGGAGGCTACAGCAATACTGACATCAAAGTAGAAGGCGCTGAATACATGCTAGTGCGAAACGAAAACATATACGCTAAGTTTTAGGAGGAGTTTAAGATGAGTAAGAAAGTTTTTTATGATGAGGATGCCCGCCGCAGAGTTCTTGGCGGAGCAGAGCTGCTTTATAACGCTGTGAAGACAACCATGGGGCCAAAAGGCCGTAATGTAGTAATTGCGAAAAGCTATGGTGGGCCGACTGTCACGCACGATGGTGTAACCGTAGCGAAGGGTGTAGAAATCGCAGACATTGACGATGAAACACTTGGCTACAGTGTTGGCGCTGAGCTAATAAAACAAGCTGCCAGCAAGATGAACGACATCGCAGGTGACGGGACTACAACCGTAACCGTACTTACTTATCATATTCTTTCCGAAGCTAACAAACTGATTGCAGCTGGCCACAACCCTATGCAATTGCGAAAAGGCCTCGAGAAAGCTGCTGATGATGTTATAAAGGCCCTAAACAAACAAGCTGAGGACATTTCTGGTAGCAAGGAACGGATTGCTGAAGTGGCAACCATCAGTGCTGGCGATAAAGCCATCGGGTCGCTAATCGCAGATGTTATGGAAGCCGTAGGAAAAGACGGTGTAGTGACTGTCGAGGAAGGGCAAGGCCTAGAGCTTGAACAAGAAGTCGTGGAAGGATTTACCTTTGACCGCGGCTTTGTCAGCCCTTACATGGTGAGCGATACTGCACGGCTAGAGGCAGTGATGAACAAGCCGGCTGTTGTCATAACAGATCAGAAAATCAGCTCGATTAGCGAAATATCACCATTACTTGAAGCCCTGGCTCAATCAGGCAAGAAAGACCTAGTGCTCATAGCCGAAGATGTTGAGGGAGAAGCACTTACAATGCTGGTTCTCAATAAGCTTAAAGGCGTATTCAATACCGTAGCTGTTAAAGCTCCTAGCTTTGGCGATAGACGCAAAGAGATTCTAGGTGATATTGCTACCCTGACGGGAGGAACCGTAATTACTGAAGATGAAGGCCACAGCCTAGAAAATGCAGATTTGTCTATGGTCGGCACAGCAAGGAAAATCATTGTGACCAAAGACGACACCACAATTGTTGAAGGTGGCGCAAAATCATCTGAAATAAAGGCTCGGATTAAGCAAATTAATGAGCAAAAAGCTGCTACCACCAGTAAATATGACAAGTCGGAGCTCGACAAGCGAGCGGCAGCGTTATCTGGAAAAGTAGCTGTGATAAAAGTCGGTGGAGCAAGCGAAACTGAAATAGAAGAGAAAAAATACCGCGTCGATGATGCTGTAGCTGCTGTCAAAGCTGCTATGAATGAGGGGATCGTCCCTGGCGGCGGGGTTACTCTAGTAAATTTGGCTAGCGACATTAAACAGATTAAGGACGAAACGGAAAATGCTGGAGCTCAGCTGCTAGCTAGGGCTCTGCAACAACCATTCCGAATATTGATGGAAAATTCAGGGTTAAACGCTGATGAGTGGCTACCGCAAGTCAAAGCTGCAAAAGCGGGGCAGGGCGTTAACGTTAACGATCCGAGGCAGCTTGTCGATATGAAGTCAGTAGGAATTATTGACCCGGTATTGGTAACTAAACAGGCTGTTCAAAACGCTGGCTCAATCGCTGGAACCAGTATGACTATGGGTGCGTTAGTAGTAGATGTCCCTGAAAAAGAAGAACCTTCTGGAAGCGGTGCCCCACAAATGGGCCTCGGAATGTAACGACAAAAGGAGGGGCTAACTTGTACGCTTACTGACGGTCCTTCTACTCAAAAATAGAAACGAACAAGCGACATAAGTCCGCCTATCCAGTCTAATCGTCCGGGGCATTCTAGTCTTACAAATATTTGTATTTTAATGAATCTTATATTATAATTATAATATGAGAAGTGGATTACTTGTAGCTAGTGCGATTACGCTAGCCGGTTGCGGAGCTGCTGACACCCCGGAGAGCTTAAAGGAACATATCCAGACGTCTGTAGGGATGGCTGCTCAAAATGATAAACCCGTTTTATTGGATCCACGAGTAGACTGCCAGAGAGTAGCACTGGTAATTGGATCAAATACTGGTGAGTTTGTCCTGCATACAGCCCTTAACCCACCAGCCGATGATGACGGAATTACAATTTTTATCGTTGCAGATGCCTCTACCGGTGAAGTGCCGGAGTACGGCACGATTTATTGTCTAGATCAAGAGACAGAGCAAGGCGCAGTTCTACGCGGGGCTGATGGACGGTGACAATTA
>CAYGOR010000073.1:1172-2743 GCA_964351635.1 uncultured Candidatus Saccharibacteria bacterium | reverse complement strand
GGGTGTACGAGCACAACGACCCGACAGCGCATGCTGAGACTTCTGCTATCAAAGCCGCTGCCCAGAAATTCGGAACGCCAAATCTCGAGGGCTGCACCATGTATGGGAGCCACGAGCCATGCCTCATGTGCTTCAGCTGCGCTGCGTGGGCGGGAATAGATAGGATAGTATTCGCACAGCCCGCTTCTGAGCTTAATGATTTTTCCTATGAATTTAAGGATGTTAGCCTGCGAAGCTTAGCTGAAAAACTCACTAGAAAACCAATCGTGATTGATCATATAACCCTATAGATAATTGGTGCTACGACGTTGCTACATTGACATAATAGAAAAAGTGTGATAGTATATGAGGAGTAAACAAAAATAAAAAGCATCAAGACAATCACCTAAGGAAGTGGCAATGATTAATCCAGATTCACCTAAACCAGCAGAATCAAATACCGAAAAAGGGATTACGGCTCGAAATCTAAAGGCAGCAGCTGTAATAACCGGAGCTATTGCTGCTGGCGGAGCAATTGATCATAGTATGAACTCTGGTGACCGGCCTGTGCCCGTGCACGCCGAAGCTTTCGTATATCCAGATGAGCCACTTTCTGTAGACGCTGACACCATTACAACCCAGGCTTCGCAGCAGACGGGAGAGCAGGCAACTGATACTCCTGATGCTGGCGCCGAAGCAGGAGCAGAAGAATCGGAGCCTGAAACGTCGGCAAAAGTACCGGCATTTGAATTACATGAAGCACCAGTAACCCATACAGTAGAAGAACAACCTAAAGAATATTCGTTATCACCAGCCCCGTTAAGACACATCGATGCTCAGTCAATTGCAGAAGTGAAGCCTCATGAATCAGTGGCTGAAATTACCGAGGATGATAAGGTAGCTGACGAGCCAACTGTGGCCGTAGGCCTACCGCCTGTTCCCCCATCTGTAGAGGAAGAATCAGTAGATGCTAGAGTTGACGATAGTACTCTGAACACTGAAGTTTGGGAGGGGGTAGATGACACAGATATGGAAGATATTCTTATAGAAAAAGCTAAAGACGATGGAGAGGTCGAAACTCCCGAAGAGGCGGTTTGGCAGAGTGCATTAGTTGAGTTTAATGATGAAACTAAGCCCAAAGCATTCCTAGATGGAATCATTAAAAACCCAATTCATAGAGGCGGTCCAGATACAAAGCAGTTCATTGATGGACCTCTTGTTCACATTAATGAACAAACAAAAGATGCCGTTATTTATTGGGCAGACCCAACTAGCGATACAGGCTTCAGATGGTACCCAATACTTTCAGGGTCTGGGAGTGAAGGAATCGTTTTATATAGAGGGGTTAACGACACGCTCGATACAGCTATAGAACATACCGAAGGCGTCATAAACCGTAGCCAAGTTGATCCTGCTGTTATGACTTTATCTGATAGTGCCGGATCACGATTTGGCGAATTAGTCGATGGTGTGGGCGATGCAATCCCAAACACCGAAGTTAAAATCGTAGATGGCAAATTGGTCGTTGAACTGAGCGAAGTGCCTGAAAAGGGCGGAGATCCTGATGAAGGTTCTGTACCTAAAAAAGGAGG
>CAYGOR010000073.1:0-1072 GCA_964351635.1 uncultured Candidatus Saccharibacteria bacterium | reverse complement strand
GACCTGAAGAAAATGAGGTACCCGCGAAAGGCGGATTGGATACTGTCGCTGAACAGTAGTTTGCTACACTGATTCGTAGATGAATCATACAGATGAAGCTGCAGCTGCTGCTAGCTGGGCCAAGGAAGAGTATCTTGTAGCGCTGAAGCTACTACTGCGTGATGGTGATAAACTCCTGCTGGTAAAAGACCAGTGGGATCAATGGGATATTCCTGGAGGTAGAATCCGCAAGGATCAATTTGAGGTGTCTCCAGATCAAATATTACGTGAGAAAGTAGACGTAGAAATAGGCGAATCGGTTCAATATGAGCTTGGTGATATCAAGCTAGTTTTGCGTGTTGCGAGAAAAGACACCGGACGCGGCGATGTACGGATATTTGCAGTTGCTTATGAGGGTAAGTATTTAGGCGGTGATATAGAATTAGGTGAGTATGGACAGGCGTATGAATGGGTCGATTTGAAATCAGTCGACCTCAGTAAGTACGATTCGTCTGACGGCTGGATACCGCAACTGGCTGACTACGTAAATAAATATAGGGGTAGTAGATAGCATGGCTATGCAGAAATTCTATGTTGGGGTTAAGGCTGTAGTGAAAGACCCAATAAAGGGTTTGCTCCTTATAAAACACACTAGTGGCTTTTGGGATATGCCTGGAGGTCGGCTTGATGGTAACGAGACTCTAGAAGAAGGGCTGATCAGAGAAGTAGCCGAGGAGTTACCTGGCAGCAAGCTAAAAAGTATCGGTGAGCAACTAGGTGCCTACAGAGTTCATGTGCAGTGGGACGGTGACATATCTTTAGTTTTAATTTACTACAGTGTTGAAATGGAATTAATCGATGAGGCACAGCTTAGTAATGAACACAATGAGGTTCTATGGGTGAACGACACAGAGAGTCTTCCTTCCCCTATGGATGATGGTATGCGCGAGATCCTGTTAAAAGCTCTTTAATAGCTAACGGGTGAGCAGTCTATATAGGGAACACCGAAAGTTATCCAGACATTGCATTTATCAAGAATTTGTGCTATAATGTATACATTATGGAGATGTTGTCGAGACTTCGTTGGTTTATA
>CAYGOR010000072.1:0-2901 GCA_964351635.1 uncultured Candidatus Saccharibacteria bacterium | reverse complement strand
TAGGCTGAAGAGCATTTACGCCCTCACTGCTAGACAGCTCACGCAAAAACCACATATCGGACAAAGCGTCTGCTACTTCAGTGCAATAATTCAACAAGCTAGGTGCGACTGACAAATCACGGAGACTTTGACGAGCGCGCGACAATTCACCGTGGAGCGCACGAGCCTCAATGACTGAAGGGATGTGTACTCCAGCTGAATAAAACCGAGGCTCATCGAGCTTCTGAACTGTATCGTTCAGCTGCGACAGTAAACCAATTGTGGCGTGTGTATAATCTTCTCTCATGACACTATTGACTGTTAACTCACATAGCTGTGCTTCTCTGCCATTTTCCACACTGTCAATCATTGCCAGGGCTGCTTTCGTGGTTGAAGATTCCCGGTAGACGCTCACCTGTTCTGTGTAAGCCAGCGCTCTGGCATGTTCGATAGCTGAATACGCGCCAAAAATTAAAGCCGAAACAACAACCGCGATCACCCACGGTTCTCGCCCAAGAAAATCCCGCACCTTTTTCATACTTACCAATTTTACATTAGTTCAGAAATAGACACACTATACTAAAGCCATGATTCCCATAATCAATCCGATTACAAGTGTCACCGAGCTACCTAACAAGCACACTCTGACAATATTTGACATGGCTTTCATGAATTTAGAATCTTTGTCGTAATCTTCAACTGTTTCATACTTACCATACCTAAGTAAATCGTAGTAAATTCCAGATGTAATGAAGTTACCTAAGAGGTTTATTAGCAGCAATATTAGTGATGCTAGAAGCACTCCTAATGCAATATTAAGCTGTGTGCTCGCGTGAATGTTCGAGCTAACTGCTGATAAGCCTATTATTGAGGATACTTCGGCCGTAAGCAGTCCGCTCAGGAGCTGTTTATGTGTTTCTACTCTGAGCGGTTCTTCAGGTTTGCTCACTACTTTTTATCTTCGTCGTCGACAACTTCGCCTTCTAGTGGCTCGTCCTTGTCTTTCTTTTCACTACCTTCAGATTCTGCCTTTTTAGCTTCTTCTTCCTTAGCGGCCTCTTCGTATATCTTTGCACCTATCGGCATCATTTTCTCTGACAATTCTTTAGCTGCAGCCTCGAGAGCATCTTTGTCTGCTTTCTCGTCTTCTAATACTTTTTTGGCTTCTTTAGCTGCTTCTTCTAGAGTTTTCTGGTCTTCTTCTAACACCTTTTCTTTGTTGTCGGAAACGAACTTCTCAGTTTGATAGATGCTGTTTTCTAGACCATTTCGTGCTTCGATAGATTCGCGTTTTTTCTTATCTTCTTCAGCGTGAGCTTCGGCGTCTTTAGCCATTTTCTCTACTTCATCTTTGTCGAGATTACCGCTGTTCTGGATTGTTATCGACTGCTCTTTACCGGTTCCTTTGTCCTTAGCAGATACGTTCAGAATACCGTTAGCATCAATGTTGAAGGTAACTTCAATCTGAGGCATACCGCGCGGAGCAGGAGCAATACCGTCTAAGATAAATCGTCCTAGTGATTTATTATCGGCCACCATTTCACGCTCTCCTTGCACAACATGTATCTCTACCTGAGGCTGGTTGTCAGCAGCTGTTGAGAAAGTTTCGCTCTTACTGGTAGGGATGGTTGCGTTCCGCTCGATGAGTTTTGTGGCAATTCCGCCCATGGTCTCAATTCCCACGGATAGAGGAGTTACGTCTAGTAGCAATACGTCTTTGACGTCACCAGCTAATACGCCTCCTTGAATAGCAGCACCAACGGCAACTACCTCATCTGGATTAACGCCTTTCATTGGCTCTTTGCCGAAAATATCTTTCACTTTAGCTTGCACTGCTGGCATACGGGTCATACCACCGACTAATACGACTGCATCGATTTCAGAGGCTTTTACTCCAGCATCTTTTAGCGCTTTTTCGCACGGTGTTTTTGTCTTATCAATCAAATCAGAAACTAAGCTCTCTAGCTTACTTCGAGTCATCTTGTACTCAAAGTGCTTTGGACCATCAGCATCTGCTGTTAAGAACGGTAGGTTTATATCAACGTTTTGGGCGCTAGACAGTTCGATTTTAGCCTTCTCAGCTTCGTCACGTAGACGCTGCATTGCGGCGTTGTCATCAGTAATATCCATGCCGTGTTCTTTTTTAAATTCATCTGCAAAGTGATTGATTATTACGCGGTCAAAATCAGCACCGCCTAAGTGTGTATCGCCGTTTGTAGACTTAACTTCAAACACTCCGTCGCCAAGCTCTAGTATAGATACGTCAAAGGTACCTCCACCAAGGTCATAAACGGCGATTTTCTCGTCTTTTTTACCTTCTTTATCAAGGCCATAAGCTAATGCAGCCGCAGTTGGCTCATTAATAATACGTTTAACTTCAAGGCCTGCAATTTTACCTGCGTCTTTCGTTGCCTGACGCTGTGAGTCATCAAAGTATGCAGGAACAGTAATCACCGCTTCCGTAACTGGCTGACCTAAGAAACTCTCTGCATCTGCTTTAAGCTTACTCAGAACCATTGCTGACATCTCCTCAGCGCTGTATTCCTTGTCGCCCATCTTAATCTTCACACCAGTGCCACTTTTGACCATTTCATAGCCCATAAGCTTGATGTCTTTTTGTACTTCCTTATCGCTCCATTTTCGGCCGATAAGTCGTTTCATCTCATAAATTGTGTTCTTCGGGTTCGTCACTTGCTGACGACGCGCCACCTGACCCACAAGTCTCTCACCTTTTTTATTAACTGCTACGACTGAAGGAGTTGTGCGATTACCTTCGCTGTTAGCAATAATTTCTGGCTTACCAGACTGCATTACTGCCATTGCACTGTTAGTTGTACCTAAATCGATTCCGATAATTTTAGACATTTATTAATTCCCTCTTTACTTATTCAATTTTAGCACTCTATGAGTGCTTCTGCCAAT
>CAYGOR010000071.1:0-2938 GCA_964351635.1 uncultured Candidatus Saccharibacteria bacterium | reverse complement strand
CATCTGTTCAGGTCGCCAATCATTCATGAGTTTTACTAGGTCTGTATCATCACCAGGCTGATATTTGCCACTGATTTTCTTGTATTGGCCTTCGACGGGACCAGTTACGTAGAAAACAAGCTGTGCAATTCTTTCGCCGACAGGCAAAACTACGCTATGGTTCTGATTCATATTGTAGATTTCCATCGTCCAGCGGTTGATGTATCCAGGATCACCCCAGCCTGCGTCTAAACAAACGGCAACACCATTTCTACCCCATGTGCTACGGGCTTGCATGGTGCTTGTTCCTGGCGGTTTTATACCAATAAATTCATGAGTATGAGCTAGGATTCTCTCGCCAGGCCCTAGGACAATTATTTGTTGCTCTGGAGGAATACCATCAAATAGCTTCCTGCCATTAGCTTCAGCCCACATTTCGTGAGTCTCTGCCGCTAGCGGTCCTTCAAAATAATGATTTACATCGCTTTCATCAAAAGGGTTATAGAACCCTCCGTTGCTGTTTCTCTCTGTGCGAAAGAACCAGTGCCCAAGAGTTACATCTACGCTAGATCCTGCAATGTGCTCTTCAACATAAGGATGGAAGACGATATGACCATCAGCGATGGCGCGTTTAATTTGGGTGTTGCTGTACACACCTTTTACATCAATAGCTGGAGCTACCTGCCCACCCCCAGCAGTGCTTGCGCCCTCATTCATATGTACTAGTGTAATAAATTTGTCGGCTTATCAAAAGAGTGAAAGCTGTTATTCTGATGTACTATTTACACGCTAAGGAAATATTTGCCTGCTATCCACTCGCAAATTTGCATTGTACTGTCATGAACTTCCCCTTGATCATGAAATTTACGTACTTCATCAATGCTCAGCCAGCGCACATCTTGAGACTCGGTCTGTTCTGGGTTGAAAGCTGTTATCTTCGCTTGAAGTAAATACTCTAGGTCTATGTGTTGGTGGGACTCATTGAAATCATGCACTTCAAAGTGGAAAGGTAAAGGCAAAACCTTACCTTTTCCTGCTTTCGGCTGATCAGGTTGATCTATAAATACAAAATCGGCTTCACTGAATCCTAGCTCCTCAGCAAGCTCATGATGTAAGGCTTGCAGTGGATCCTCATTGAGTTCAATATGCCCACCAGGCTGCAACCACTTGCCGAGCTTTTTATGCATGTGAAGACAGATTTTCTGTTCAGTAGGATGAATTATGTAGGCACTCACCGTGAAGTCGTACTTATCGTGAATATGTGGCATCAACCTCTCTCCTTAATAGTGTTCCTAAAATTTCTGAGGTTTCCTTAAAAGGTGGATATTCTGGTGATGATGCTCGTTGCTCAGACACCATTCTTAGCGCGTCGTGCCTTGGTAGCCACATATATTTTCCGACTTCGCTAATACGGTGATTTTTTGGCTTTAGTTCACGGCTTGAATGAACTAGCCCAAGATTCACTTCAATTGGTATTATCACCTTTATTATCCCCTCATCACGCCCGTAAACAAGAAACTCCTTTATCATGTCCATATCATCGATTCTGACCTGTCTCGGATTGATTTGATGGCCGAATACTTGTCTTTCTAAGTGCGAAATTATAGATCGAGAGTAATGAAGACCAGTTCTTGGCCTAAATACGTTCGGTCGAGCAGCAGCTAAGCTAAAATGTGCGTTTGGGTAATCTTCCGGTGATCTAGCCGATAAGTCTCGCAAAAGAACGTGACCGTCGGTCGAAGTCATACCTAGAGGAAAGTCAACTCGCTTAGTAGGAACATCATACCCTTCTACACGCCCGTTATACGTCGCAATGTCATTCAGCACATCGTCTACTGAACCGGGTAGCCGTTCGAATGACTGCATTACATCTCGCTGGCAGAAATTTTGATGCTTGGCCCCATAGATGAAGTAGCGTAAATGCTGTTAACGTAAGAGCCTTTAATAGACCCTGGCTTTGCAGACTTAAGTGATGCAAAAACTGCTTGGGCGTTTTCCAGAAGTTTCGCAGAATCAAAAGATACTTTTCCGACTACTGTATGAACAATCCCAGTTTCATCGACGCGGAGTTCAACTTTACCAGCTTTAGCTTGGCTGACAGCTTTGGCTACGTCTTTTGTGACTGTTCCGCTCTTTGGATTTGGCATTAGTCCTTTTGGCCCGAGTACTCGTGCGTATTTTCCTAGCTTAGCCATAACCATTGGAGTAGCGACTAAAACGTCAAAGTTTATCTCGCCTTTGTCAAGCTGCTGCAAGAACTCGTCTGCTCCTGCAATATCTGCGCCAGCTTTTTTAGCTTCAGTAACGTCATCGGCTTCACCGAATACCGCCACGCGCACAGATCTACCCGTTCCGTTTGGCAATACTAGTGATTCACGGATATTCTGGTCGGCTTGCTTTGGATCGACGTTTAGTCTGACGTGTAATTCTACTGATGCGTCGAACTTAACTGTAGAAGTAGCTTTAGCTAGATCTAGAGCTTCTTTAAGGCTGTATTCTTTGCCAGTTTCAAGTTTTTCTGCTGATTTTCGGTAGTTTTTGCTTGATCGCTCTAGCTTTGATCGAGTTTTCTGCACTTGCTTAGGCTTTGGAACTTCTTCTGCAGATGCTTCTTTACGTTCTTCTTTAGCAGCTTTTTCTTCTGCTTCTTTTAGAGCTTTCGCGCTTCTTTTGCCGGCCTTGGCAAGTTTTGGCTCAGAATTCTCTGTAGCTTCTTCGGCGACAGCATCGATAGTTGACTTGCCTTCTTCAGCAGATTCCTCAAGCTTTTTAACTGGTGCGTCTGACTTCTTGCTCTCAATCGCTGCAGTAAGTTCTGCAATTGTGTTTTTCTCGTTTACTTCGAGTCCGAGGTTTTTAGCCTCTTCTAATAGTTCAGCCTTCTTAGCCATTGTGATTCCTTTCGTGGTGATAACGGCCATTTAGGCCTCCCACAAGCTTATTTAGTAAATATATTATA
>CAYGOR010000070.1:0-3011 GCA_964351635.1 uncultured Candidatus Saccharibacteria bacterium | reverse complement strand
TAGTTGTTAGTGCCTTCTTGGATGTCTAGTGCGTCGGTTGTGTTGTCGGTAAGGGTAGCTGTTACTGCACCTGTTACTGTTAGTCCACCTGCGGATATAGTTGCACCACCACTAGTGACCACTACGCCATCGTCAAATGTCTTTTCTCCAGCGAAAGTCTGAGCACTGGTAGTTACTACTCCGCCAAATGATGCACTGGCTGGCTGCAATGTAAGTGTAGTCCCGGATATTGTTGCACCGTTTGCGTTAGGAGATGCTCCAATAGCTGCAAGAGTAGTTACGCCACCAGCGGCCGAGTTAGTCAGGCTATTCCATGCACCACCGTCCCATATGAATGTCGCGCTATCACCACTACTAATCGATTGACCTTCTAGAGTAAAATCGGTTGAGCCTACGTTGTTTACATAAACTATACGACCTGCTGTTGTTGAAGTCGGAGAAGCGAGCGTGAATGTTTGAGATGCAGTTGTTTGGTTTACATTTAATGTAGTGGCTATATCGACTGTACTAGCTGCATCAGTGCCCAGTACTCCGCCGTCTACATCATTCACAATCGTGATTGCGCTGAGCAGTGTGCTGCCTGCATTAGTGAATTGATCCCCTGCCGAAACAGTCAGTGAACCATTAAATGTGGCGTTCGCCTCAACGGTCAAGGTGTCACTCGTGCTGCTACCGAGAACTGCATTATTGTTTACTGTTAGGGCTGTTCCAGTGCCGCTTAATACAACAGGTCCTTGCAGGGTTGTGGTGGCAGAGGCATTGCCGATAGTTAATGCACTCGAGTTGCCTGTGCCTAACAGTATCGCACCCGTAGTACCTGTAGCTGTACCTGTGTCAATTACGATATCACCCGAGTCTGAACCTGAACCTTGAGCATCACCGCTACTAACATATACGTCATCCGAGTCAGTACTGGCAGAATTTGTATCACCACTGGCAACATTTGCAGCTCTAAATGCATATGGCACTGCAGTAAGCTTAAATCGAGGGCTCATTTCTCCGTCCCACGATGCCGCACCTCCATCACCACCAATATTCATAGTTAGATATAGTTCTTGTGACCAATCAATATCAGGAAGTGAAGTTACATCTCCCAAGTAAACGCTGTAGTAGCCGTCTTGAACTGATACTAGGTTCCCCGTGCTTCGTGTTTCAACCCATAAACAGTCATCAGTGCCACCACCTACGCAAACGCCCTGAGCGCTCGCACCCGATGCTGAGCTGTCATATAATTTGAACTCAATGTGGTAGTCACCGTCTGGCACCAAAGATCCAGTATCTGTCAGCAGTCGTCCCTGGAAATTAAGCGTATCAGCCGGCGCCGCCAAAGCCTGTGGAGGAGTGAATAATGCTACTCCAAGTCCTGATAGCAGTACTGCTCCAGTAACAAGCAAGCTCAACGCTCGGGCGCATGAGGTTGAGCTTGCTCGTTGCTGGAACGAAGCAAAACTACCACAAAGCTGGCTCAACGCTCGGGCGCATGAGGTTGAGCCAGCACTGTGGTAGTTATTAAGTGAACGTGAATAAAGACCGCGCACGCCGCTTAGCATCCGGGCGCATGGAGCTAAGCGGCGAACACAGTCTTTCGCAATGAAAAGAGGCCCTCTTAAGTAAGTCAGTAGCTTACCAAGAGGACCCCAATATGCTGCAAGGGATAGCTTAGCCATCCCTTGCGCACTTTTAGTTATAAGTACGTTTTTGTATTTTTTTGTAATTTTATTTTTCATGTGTTGCTTTTTTGTTTAGCAACACAGAGATCAGAAAACTGCGAGACTTTCTGATACTGCGCCCGTCCGTGGAGTAGATTTACTCCTTAGACTCCCACAGTGTATAACAATTGTGTTCAATAATTCAAGGTAATCGCTAGTGGTTTAATTAATAGTTATCCACAGAAAACAAAAAAGCCTCCCTACAGGAGGCTTAATATCATCACCTAAAACTACTTAGTTTATTGAAGTGATTTTGAGCTTAGTTAACGACTGCCTATGACCACGCTTAGTGTTCACACGCTTTTTAGATTTATAGCGGATTGATGTAACTTTATCGCCCTTCAATTCTTGCTCTAAAACTTTAGCTGAGACTTTGCTTGATCCTAGCTTCGACGCATCGACTACAGAACTAGCTCCATCAACGATCATTAGCGGCACAAAATCAACGGATGATTTATCGCTTGCTAATTTGTTCGTTACAAGCTCGTCGCCTTCTGCTACGAGATGTTGTAAGCCACCAACTGAAATAACTGCTTTTTTCATATACTTTATTACCTAACTTTCGCTTCGACACATTTTAACAAATCTACCCCTGTTTGTAAACAATCTCTATGCATTTTCTCCCGACTTAGTAAACTGAAGCTTAAGTTCCCTATCCCCTAGCTTCTTCGTGTCGCTGTGTCCTCCGGACATTTCTTGGTCCGACAGCTTTACAGAGAGGGTCTCCTGACAAATGTATTCTTGATGTTCAGCTATGGCCGCTGAAAGCTCATTATCATCTGTTATCAGTGACAAGTTAATTCTATCGTCAACTTCTAGACCGGCGTTTTTGCGTGCCTGCTGCACATAACGCACCACTTCTCTTGATAGCCCTTCTCTAGATAGCTCCTCTGTTATATCAGTGTCTAATGTTACTTCAAACTCGCCTTCTGACTTCCATATAACTTCTTTGACATTAAGCTCTTCCTTCAATATTGGGATGTAGACGTCTTCTCTTACTCCAAAATCCTCACCTCCCTGCACCCGAACAGTAGCTAAAGGTTGTCGAACTTTGATTTGTGCTCTTGATCTAAATGCTAGACCTTCTTGCACCGCACTTCTCAAGGCATCCATTTCGCGTATCACTTGCTCATTTACATGGCCGACTTGTGGCCAGCTCTGCAAATGAACTGATTCACCGTCCGTAAGGCTTCGGTACAACTCGTCTGCCAAAAATGGCGTGAACGGAGCAATAACATGCGACAGCTGAACAAGCACGTAGTGCAAGGTTTTATAGGCTAATTCCTTATCTTTGTCATCATC
>CAYGOR010000069.1:0-3067 GCA_964351635.1 uncultured Candidatus Saccharibacteria bacterium | reverse complement strand
GTAGCTTTTCGCTTAGCATACTTAACTACGACCTTGCTAGCGTGAGCTTCTTCGACAGTTCCATCCTCTTCGGCCAAGACCATTTGTCCTGAGTTTCTAGCAACCATACCTTCCATGCCTGTACCAACAAGTGGCGCTTCAGGTGTAATTAGAGGTACTGCTTGTCTCTGCTGGTTACTACCCATCAATGATCGGTAAACGTAGTTTTTCTCGATAAATGGAATCAAACCAGCACTTGAGCCAATAATCTGACGATCAGCAGCGTCCATGTGAGTTACGTCGTTAACGTCAACTTCTGTTGTACGCAAGTGAGAACGGGCACTGACGCGGTCGCTCTTAAACTTATTAGCTTCTGTTAACTCTTCTCCAGCTGATGCAATTACAGCTTCTTTTTCATCAGCAGCATCAAGGAAAACAACTTCATCAGTTATCTTGCCTTTCTTTACTACGCGGTATGGAGTTTCCATAAATCCGTATTCATTGACGCGTGTGTACATAGCCATGTTGAGCACAAGACCAATGTTTGCTCCTTCAGGAGTTTCTACAGGACAGATACGTCCGTAGTGAGTAGCGTGAGCGTCACGAACTTCGAAACCAGCGCGCTCACGGGATAGTCCGCCTGGACCCATAGAGCTTAGGCGACGTTTGTGAGCAAGCTCAGAAAGCGGGTTAATCTGGTCCATGAATTGTGATAGCTGGCTAGATGCGAAGAATTCGCGAACTGCTGCAACGATTGGACGGGCGTTAATCAGCTGGCCTGGAGTAACTGTCTCAATATCACTCATTGACATGCGGTCTTTAGCATTTCGCTCCATGCGCAATAGTCCAATGCGGAACTGGCGCTGCACTAGTTCACCGACTAGCTTTATTCGGCGATTAGCTAGTGAATCGATATCATCTGCTGGCTCCTGTGTGACGTTAAGTCGCACTAGTTCTTCAATAATCGCGATAAGGTCTTCTAGTCGCATTACTCGGTTTTCAGCTGTATTAGGAACATCTAGTTTGAGGCGCTTATTTAGCTTGTAGCGTCCGACTCTACTGAAGTCGAAGCGCTTGTAGTTAAAGAACATGTTTTCAAGCAAGCCACGTGCGTTATCTACAGTCGCAAGATCTCCTGGTCGCAAACGTCGATAAACCTCGATAAGAGCTTCATTTACGCCTTTAGAAGGATCTTTTTCGAGTGTTGCGCCAATGTGACTGTTCTTATTGCTGTCGACTTTTGCAAAAGCATCTCGCATTTGCTTTTCAGTCATACCAAAAGCTCGCAATAGTGTAGTGACAGGAATTTTGCGCTTGCGGTCGATCTTAACGTAAATTGCACCATTGTTTGCAGTTTCAAACTCAAGCCACGCGCCGCGACCTGGAATTACTTTTGCGCCATATACATTAACGCTACCGTTGTTATCAGATGTATAGAAAACACCTGCTGAACGAATAAGTTGCGATACAACCACACGCTCTGCTCCGTTGATAATGAATGTTCCACGAGTGGTCATCCATGGATAATCACCTAAGTAGATTTCAGCGTCTTTTACCTCGCCAGTAATTTTGTTTGTTAGCTCAGCAACCGCTTTAAGTGGCGCTTCAGAACTACCATTGTTGTCAGCTGGTGCAGCTTCGCTCATTTTCGGAGTTTCGAAGTGATAATCTTTGAAGCGAATGCTTAGTTTTGTGCCAGTGTAGTCATCTATAGGGCTGATTTCGCTTAGGATCTCTCCTAGGCCTTCATCTACGAACCACTGGAAAGAGCGGTTCTGATGATCTACCAAGTTTGGCAAATTGATAATATCTTTTTTATTAGTAAAGAACTGACGAACGTTTAGAGCCTTTTCGTCTGAAGGCTTGCTAGCTGTCTTGGCCATGCACACTCCACTATCGTTGCTCTCATGAATGGCGCGAATTCACGAATATCAACGATTTAGTTAATTAATGAATGTAATTAGAAGCTCCACTAAAGCGTTTGGTTAACATGGCAATTTCGCGATTATGCCAATTTCTACCTACGCAAATTCTACTTCGTTAGCACACTATCATCTCAAAATAGTATTGCACTTGTCAAACTACTTTTTGATAAAGTGAATATCGACCTGGTAGATGCGTTTTTGGATAGTCTACACGCGTGAGGTCGGCTTCAACATCAAATTCAAAGCCCGCTTCAATAATCGCATCATTTACTTCAGTTCTAATAGCTCTAATACTCTCGATATCATTGCCGCTACCTAAAAAGCTGCCGAGTCTTCTTCGGTTAGTATTCTCGAAATCTGTAGATACTTCGAGAGCGAGTAAGGGCATTGTCTCTGGTATAGAAACAACGATGTCAGGCCTCTTTCTACCTCTTAGTGTAGGTTCTTGCGGAATTTCTATTGTGGTACCCAGCATAGTTTTACCTAACTCGATTCCTCTCTTATACAATTCGACTAATTTATCTTTGCGACTTCTACCGACGTAAAAGGCATCGACTATAAGGCCATGTGCAGCTACTTCTCCATTGGACTTAAGTATGTCACGCGGAGTAAATACTGTAACAATGCCAGCTTCATGAGCTTGAGGATCATCTGCAATTACAGCCATTTTACCTTTACCTTGGGCTACATCTCTTTGCATACCATTCAGATGACCAAATCCTCCACCGCCGCTAAAGCCTGATATCAAGGGGTTGTTAGCTGCTCTCGGTCCTAAAACTGAGCGTGCGTGGCTAGCAGCTTCAACTAGCCTGATTTTAGCGTTATGGAACTCTGGTCCTGTTTCTAATCCAGTTATTTGAGTTATACCTTCAAATGCACTCATAAGCGCTAGATTATACAATCTTTCTAGCTGATAGTAAATACTATTTAATGACTTTGTCGGCTAGGCCGTACTTGACGGCTTCTTCTGCTGTCATCCAATAGTCACGGTCTACGTCTTTTTCTATCTTGGCTAGTTTTTGCCCTGTGTTATCGGCAAGAATCTTATTTAACAATTCCCTAGTCTTGAGACTTTCTTTGAGATCAATCTCCATATCTGACACTTTACCTCTAGTGCCGCTAGATGGCTGGTGAATCATTACCTTAGCGTGTGGCAATAATGA
>CAYGOR010000068.1:0-3262 GCA_964351635.1 uncultured Candidatus Saccharibacteria bacterium | reverse complement strand
TTTGTGCTATAATGTATACATTATGGAGATGTTGTCGAGACTTCGTTGGTTTATAATCGGCTTTTTCGTGCTGATATTCCTACTACTTGTTGGCTGGGGTCTGGCTTCAATTGCCCGAAATATTTTCACGGGTGGTAGCTCATCAAGCAACCAGGCTATATCAAATTCCAATGATATTGACATCAGTAGTGTTAGTTCTGCCAGATTCACAGTTAGCGGCCCTATAGTGGCTACTGATGAGCATCGAAGCTATGTTATCGAAGTTAATGAGCGACTAGTAACTATCACTCTTTATTCTGACTATGGTCAAAAGCAACTAGAAAAGCGAAGTTACAAGAATAATACTCAGGCTTATGAGGAATTCATAGCTGCTCTTGATAAAGCCCAAGTGTTAGAGCGCCGAAAGGGCACCAGCGAAGAAAATGATCATGACTATGAGGGCGCTTGTCCAACTGGACGTCGCTACATCGTGCAGCTAGATGAAGACATTACTAGATGGACTACATCCTGCGATTCCGCTAGAGGAACTATGGGGGGTTCAACGACCACAATCCGTAGACTGTTTAACAATCAGGCACCTGACGCTTTAGAAATTCTCAAAGGCACACGACTTTACGTTAACTAGTCCCCCGACACGTAACTGCTACAATTACTACATGATTAAAGCGGTTCTATTCGACTATTTCGGTGTGCTATATCCTGATACATTCTGGTCGCTGGCAAACAGATATTTGCCTGACAGAGATGATGAGGTGCAGCAGAACCTGCACGATCTAATCAAACAAGCAGACACTGGGCTAATAGATCAAAATAAATTCTGGAGTTCTGCCGCCGACCTGTTTGGAGTGGCAAAAGCGACTTTAGATGACGAGATAGAAAGTTTTGGAGGAGTTGACCGTGCGCTATTGGCGGTGGTGAAAAAACTAAAAGTACAAAAGCTAAAAACTGGCATTATTTCTAATGTTGGACAAGATGTAGTTAGGAAGGAGCTCGGCGCTGACGGCAGTATATTTGATGTATATGTGCTGAGTGCGGACACTGGCTATATAAAGCCTGATCCACAGGTGTACAAAATCGCGCTTAAAGAATTAGGCCTTGCAGCAGATGAATGTGTCTTCATCGATGACATTCCGCGCAATGTCCGAGGCGCTGAGGCTGTCGGGATGAAAGCTATTCATTACCTGAACTTCCCACAATTTAAAAAAGAACTTAATCAGTTGCTAACTGAGCCAATTTGAATAACTAGTTTTTTATCTAATTTGTAGGTAGCTTGTATTTCAGCTGCTTCTAGCCTGAGACGTCCAGCTAAAGCGGCTGAAGTAACGGTTATTCGGTAGTAGTTGGGGTTGATTGACACTTTTGAGTCCTCACCGTAGTTGTCTAATACGTATTGTTTCAAGGCAGCGACCTGTGGAGGTTCTTGCGGCACTTTTTTGCTGAGTAAATCTGATATGGCGTCCATTCCCTAACAGTATACAAGTTGGTGCTAAATGAAGTTAGAGTTACAATTTTATTATGCTCATGCCTGAAAAAAGTATGGAGTTCAAATGGGTTGAACAAACGGCCTATAGCAAAATTGGCGAGGGAGTTATTAATAGGGGCAGTGATCACATATCTTTTCATGTGAACACCCCACATGAGCCAGTTGATCAGAATCCGATTATGATTTTCCCTGGATTTACCGATGGGATAGAAGGAACTCGTAGATTGGCAAATGCACATAGTGAATTAGGAAAGACTGCTATTACTTTCGACTACCCTCGTGGGAATAACATAGAATACACCGATGATTTAGAAGGGCATAAGGTAGCTAGCGGTTTGATTGTGCTAGGTGCGTATCGCTCAATAGATGAGGGTGCTCAAGAAATTGATGCTGAAGGGCACTCGGAAGGTGGGGCAAATGCATCGCGAGCTTGCTTAGAACATCCAGAGCAATTTCGCAGTTTGGCAGTCATTGCCTCAGGAGGGTTAATTGGAGGTGATAGTTTCGCAAAATTGACTGCTAGAGCTGCTAAAAACCCAAAGTTGTTTGCCCGATTGTCAGCCGAAATGTTTAGAAGCCCTGCTTATAACTGGCAGCTGTCAAGAAGTATAACCAGATATGTATGGCAGAATCCTGTAAAGGCCAGAAGGGAGGCAGTAAGGATAGCGGCCGCAGATATAAGACACCGATTCCCTGTACTAAGCAGATGCAAGAATATACCAAATGGAGCACTGCAGTTTGCAGCCGACGAGCTATTTCCACTACATTTAGTTGATAGAAGTACCGACGGTGGAGATATATTTGATTTGTATGAAATCTACCCCCACAAGGACGCTACACACGATACGCCGCAAAGGCACCCAAGAACAACGGCCTTAATCTTGCAGGACATGCACGCCAGGTTGAAGCAGATGGCTGATAGTCAACGACAAGCAGCATAGGCTAAACTGTATCTATGCCAGAATTACCTGAGGTAGAAACTGTTAAATTAGGACTTGAGAAGCTGATTGTCGGCAAGAACATTGAGTCGGTTGATTTTGATAATCCAAAGAGCTTCCCTAACCCTCCAGAGAGTGTCGAAGTATTCATGCTGAAGTCAAAAGTTAAGGCTGTGCGTAGACGGGCCAAAGTGCTCCTTATAGATTTGTCTACAGACTACACACTGATGATCCATCTGAAGATGACGGGGCAGCTTGTTTATGTTGGTGATGAACGATTTGGTGCCGGCCATCCAAGTGATGGATTGGTCGGCTCCTTGCCTGATAAAAGCACGCGAGTAACTATTACGTTCCAGGACGGTTCGCATCTGTATTTTAATGATCAGCGAAAGTTTGGCTGGATGAAATTACTAGCTACTGAAACAGTTCCCAGTGAGCCGTTTATGCTCAAGGTCGGGCCTGAGCCACTGGAAGAAGGCTTTACTCCAGAGCTTTTTATCAGCCGCATTCGCCGCCGGAAAGGCACTTCTGTTAAGGCTGCACTGCTTGACCAGACAGTACTAGCAGGCGTTGGCAATATTTATGCTGATGAAAGCCTATGGGCTGCCAAAATACATCCAGCTTCGATTGTATCCAGCCTCAGCGATGATGAGTTTAGAAATCTGCACAAAGAAATTATCTCTGTTCTACAGCTATCTATAGAAAAGGGCGGGAGCACTGACAGAAATTATGTGGACGCTGAGGGTAAAAAGGGTAGCTATATTAAGTTTGCTAAAGTTTTCAGGCGAGAAGGAAAACCGTGCCTACAGTGCAACGCAACAATAGTAAAATCCCGAGTAGC
>CAYGOR010000067.1:0-3633 GCA_964351635.1 uncultured Candidatus Saccharibacteria bacterium | reverse complement strand
TCGCAGCTCTTGGCTGGCTGCGACACCTCCACCGATTACGATAGACGCCGGTTGAAATTCATCATTCGCCATTACTACTTTATCTACTATGGTTTCAATAGCAATCCTCTGAAAACTGGCAGCAATATCAGCCTTATGAGCTTCAGAGAGCCGCTCTGGCAGCTGGTGTGATGGGAAAGTGAAGTCTTCCCCTATTAAGTCCTGAGCAAGCCGTAAAACAGCTGTCTTTAATCCAGAAAAGCTCCATTCATAAGGTTTATCAAGTCGGGCTTTCGGAAGCTTATACTTATTTGGGTCTCCTTTCTGCGCCGCCTGTGCAATAGATGGACCGCCAGGGTAGGGGAGGCCAAGTATCTTTGCGGTTTTATCAAAAGCCTCTCCCACAGCATCGTCTCGGGATCGACCAAGCACTTTATAGCTAAAATGCTCATCCATTAAAGTCAGTTGAGAATGCCCACCCGCAACTGTTAGTGCCAGCAAAGGGAATTGTGGCGTTTTAGCAGGTAAAGTGTAGCCAGGAATACTCGTCTCTGTTAAGTAGTTGGCATAGATATGTCCCGCCACATGATTTACGGCGTATAGTGGCTTTTTCTTCGACAGAGCTAACGTTTTAGCAGCAGTGACTCCTACCAGCAGGCTACCTCCTAGTCCAGGCCCGTTCGCTACAGCTATTGCATCAATGTTTTCCCAGGCCTTTTCATCAGTTTCGCCTGGAAAAGCTTGCAGCAAAGCCTGTTTAATAACAGGTGTCATGACCTCAATGTGCGAACGTGCAGCAATCTCTGGGACTACTCCGCCAAAAGCCGCATGAAGATCCATGGAGCTAATTACCGCGTTTGCCAGCAGCCTACTGCCGTCTTCAACGATACCTACGGCTGTTTCATCACAGCTAGATTCAATTCCTAAAACTATCATTACTACATTCTACCTCACCCATACCTATTACGATTACGCTATTCTTGACAAAAAGCCAATTATTTGCTATTATGAACATGAAATACACAAATATTCAATAAAACAAAAACTTTAAGTACAAGTTAACTTAAGCAAGGAAACAAGATCAATGTTTAGAAGAAGCCCTAACAGCCCCGAACAATTAACACCAGAAATACCAGCTGAGCTTGGTGATTTTGTCGAGATTACACACCAAAAGGATAAGAATAATCAAGACCTCTATTATGGCGTAAATGACGAAGGCAAAAAAACACGTCGACTAGGCCAGAATAACATCCTTGAAGCATATGGATATGCAGACAAAGAAACTGAGATGATGAACAATCCAGACCTAGCACCTATGCCTAGCCAATTATCGCAGTACGATGAAATTATCTCTAGAAAAACTAGAAACGGTGATTCAGTGCAGTACGGTGTAGATGAGGATGGAAACATTGATCAATTAGATGGTAATTCGATATTAGCTGCCTACGGTTACGATGAGGCTGATGTAGAAATTCGTCGCGACAATAATGAGCAAGTAGTTACACTAGTCCAGGAATTGGCCTCATTTGAACACACTTATGCTCGCGAAACTGCCGAAAGCCGTAACTCCTATATTGGTAGATTCGCTAAGGGCAACAGTCGCGTTGGGCGGATTATGAAAAAGCTCCCAGGAGTTAAAAGTATCATAGAAGCGGTTAACTCAATAACAGATAAAAAAGTAGTTGAAGCCCGTGAAAACTACTCAAAAGCGTATAACAGCCTAGCGAGCATAACCGCAGAGCAGTTGCGCGAAGCTGGGGTCAGTGAAGGTGATCTAAAAATGATGGCTACGGAAGGCCAAATCGCTGCTGATTACCGATTAGACTTAAAAATTGCATCTTACCGTCAGGAATATGCTAAGGAATCTAGCAAACTTTCAAACTGGTGGGTTCAGAATACTGGGCTCAAAGGTAAGCTTAAAAAAGCGGCGTTGATTGCTGGTGCGGGTGTAGGAGTTGGGGTAGCTTCAGCCTTGATAGCGCCTATAGCTTTAACCGGAATCGCTGCTAGTATAGTCACCCCAGCTCTTGCAGGTGGTGCCAGCGGCATGGGAATTGCAGGACATGTAAACAGACGATGGGCTAACTCAGTGATTGATAAGGAGTCAGGACAAACATTAGCGGCGAAACAGGCTGAGGAAGATGTTACTGCTAAGAATCGCATTACAGCCGACCTGTTGCAAAACGGAGAATTTGCCTCTGGAGACAGATCTATCGAGGTCACAGAGGCACGAACTGACACTGAGATGTTAGGGAACCGTCGTCGTATGCGACAGGCTAAAGCAATCGGTGGTCTAGCTGGCGGTATAAGCGGCCTATTAACTACGACTCTTGCAGATGGCTTAGGCTCAGCAGTTGATACGCCAAGCTTAAGCGGTGCTGAAAATTCGATTGGAAATGCAGCAAGCAAGACTTACCAAGCTGGTAGGTCAGTAGTTAACACTATTGGAGACGTAGACGTTGATCCAGGCATCCTTGATAATGACGGTGTTGACTTATGGCCGTTCAACAACGAGGACATCAGCCTACCGTCTGATGAGAAGCCAGAAATTGGCGGAAAGCCAAGTCAAACTACTGTCGATGCACCTGATACTCCTAGCGAGTCAGGAAAGTCTCCAGATGTATCTGATGGCCCACGAAAAAATCCGAGTGCAAGTGACGGTGATACTCCAGGCACCGGAGACCAAAACGATAGCGGAAGTTTAAGAGACGAAATTTATGAGGGGATAGATGGTGATGCCGAAGCATCTCAAGCAGCTACACCGGCCAAGGCTTTCGAGAACATTGAAGGCGTAAACGATGTGATGATAGAAGCCGGTCACGGAAATATTAAAGAATTTAAAGAGCTCGCAGAAGCTAATGGCCTAAAAGTAAGTGATGCTGTTGCTCAACAAGCTTACAATGATACACGCTACTTGTTTAATAATGAGATTTGGCAGTCGTCTGGTAACGATTTAATGCCTCAGCAAGGTATTAACTCCTTTAACATAGATGCTGCACGATTCGCAATGGAAAGAATGCAAGAACTAGCCGAAGATCCAGATGCCGAGCTGTTTGAAGATCTATTTAAACCAGGTAAACCAACGTTACCAATCACCAAATAAACTGTTACTATATAAATATATCTAACAAACAAATAAAAAGGTACAAATATGAAAGAAGCGCAAATACTAGAAAAATTAGGCATGCAGAACGCTCCAGAATCCTCTAAACAGAGGATACTTGAGCAGATAAATGCAATTATTGAGCTGAGAGTAGCTGGTTTAACAGAAGAAGTTATGACGCCAGAACAGAAGGCGGAATTTGCTCGTATCTCTGAGGCAGAGCCACGAGAAAAAGTGTTTGAGTGGTTAAATTCCACCGTAACGAATATGAATGAATTATACGAGGCAGTTCTTCAAGATTATCTAGATAAAACTGCATAAACAATCGTCCACAAAAAGGCTCCATATAACGTGTAGCCTTTTTTAATTTTACAAACGTTTATAAGGATATAAGTATTGACAATACATAAGCTTTTTGCTATAATGTCAATGTTAATCTAAAACAAACAATATACAATTATGAAAAACGAAACACCCCAAGCTCACGAAGCAACAAAACACTTTGATCTTAAGTTTGAAGATGTCGAACCAGTTAAAATCGAAGTCCACGT
>CAYGOR010000066.1:0-3636 GCA_964351635.1 uncultured Candidatus Saccharibacteria bacterium | reverse complement strand
AAGTTGAGAGACTTATGTGTGAGGTGGAGTTTTGGGAGGTGTTTTTGAGAAATGTACGAAGGTATTTATAGTGCCCTTATATGCACTTGTTGACTGCCAAATAGCCGACTTTAAATTCTTCTATTTGGTCTTTTTCAAATTTTTAAGGTGCAATATCATATATTGCGCGGATGCATGGCTACTGTGCCATCAACCGCCAATAACTACCGACTCCAACAGCAACGATATCCTTGTCTATACCTGCATAAGCCAATAAATGGCTATCGATGCGGACTCGTCCTTGCTTCCCATCAAGCTCTGACTCAATCTTTCCGGTGCGAAATTGCACATTCAGATCAGCTATTCGCTCATCCAGGATATCCCCATCTAATTTCGGTTCAACCATAGTGTCCCAAACATCTTTTGGATATAGATGTAGGTACTGGCCGAATCCACGGGTGATGACTACGCCCGCCTCGAACTGATCGCGCAGTTCTGGCGGTATGGTTAGACGATTCTTGTCGTCTAGCTTTCGCGAAAAATAGTCTACTCTACCCATAATATGGAGATTGTTGGCTCTTTTTTTTAATTTTTACTTGGGGTTTTTGTTTTTTGATCTCCGGGATCGTTTTGTTTAGTTCCCTTTGATTACCCACTGACAATACAATACTACCCACGCTCACCCACTGCAACCCCTTTTTACCCACTTTATAGTATTATTCGGACATTTTTATCCACAGAAATCAAAAGACCCACACATATAGTGTAGGTCTACTTATCCACAGCGCTAGTGTTCTCTAACTGAATGATTCGAAAGCAAGTACGGATGCTGCTAGTGTGCACGCGGCAGTCACCCTAAGTCCAACTGGAACTATCAACTGACCAACTCTTTGCTCAATTCTAGAAATTCCAACACTATTATCACCTTCCACACACAACAAAGGGTCTCCGACTACTCCACCACTTGGTGAATCGGGGTCTATCTCACTCCTGGATAACGCAGTTGTACTCATAGTTGCAAAGTAGGTAGATTACGACATGTCAGTTTTTGACTTAAACCAACATTATTGGTACTTAAAATGTATTTAAATCTTTAATACAAACCTAGCCTACATTAGAACATACTTTAAACTTTACGTCAACTTTAGCGGTGTTTTTGAATTTGCTCGGAGTAATACTTTGCACTTGGCCGTATTGTACGTTTCATAGTCTTACGGTCTACATCAACAAGCCCAAACTTTGGCCACCAGCCATAAGCCCACTCGAAATTATCCAGTAGACTCCAGTGATAGTAACCCCTTAGGTCGACTCCTTCGCTCAGCGCCCTTTCCATAGCAATAATTGTCTCTTCTATCCACCAGCGACGATGCTCATCATTGCTGTCTGCTAAACCATTCTCAGTGATCAACATTGGTTTTTTGTAGTGTTCCCATACGCGAACTATCAACGAATGCAGTCCTTCGGGCTCCATGTACCATCCTAGATCATTAGTCGGAGCGTGCGGATTGTCGCGGTAGAAGAATTTGCCTTTGACCATTTCTCTAAGGCTTCCAAATCTATAATAATCAGTAAAGTAATAATTAAAGCCAACGTAGTCTTGATATTTCTTAATTCTGTTCAAAAACCACCAATTCCAGAAATACCGCATCCAGCGGACAGCTAGGTTATCGAGGAAGTTCTGAGGCCTTTTAGCCTGAATGTTAGCCAGCTGCGAGGCAACTCCGACCTGCATACTAGGGTAGCGCTTTTTAAGCATTCTATATGACCTTTTATGAGCAATCGTTAAGTAGTAGTAGACTTTCATGAATTTCCACCACTTCTTTTCGTTCGGTGGCCACTCACCTGTCGCATAACCAAAACTAGCATAGACATTAGGTTCATTAAGCGTAATTACGTACCTTACGCGCTCCAGCGGCAATTCGTCACATACTTTCTTAACGAACCTCTCGAAGTACTTTATGTTTGATTTGTTCGAAAAGCCACCTTTATCCGTGAACCAAACCGGCATAGTCCAGTGCCACAGGTTCAGTAGAGGTTCAATGCCTCGGTCGCAGAGATTGTTGATATAGTCCGCGTAATGCTTAATTTCCTCCGCATTCCAGACCCCCTCTTCTGGCTCAATCCTAGACCATTCAACTCCAAATCTGAAGCTAGTGAGATTTAACTTCTCTACTAGATCAAAGTCTTTTTTGTACAGATCATAGTGCTTAACACCTACGCCTGATAGGTAGTTTTCTGGGTTTTCAGCCTGTGAACGATGATTCTCCCATCCAGGTATCCATGAGAGGCGCTGGTTAGCAGTATTGGCAAGCTCTCGAGCGTGCTGCAACTCCCATACAGTCCACTGGTTATAGGTGTTGCCTTCTACTTGGTGACTTGCGGTGGATGCTCCCCACATAAAGTTTTTTGGAAACAAATTCGAAGATGATTTTTGGCCTGAGTCCTTGTTCATGCTGCCATTGTATCAGCACATATAACAATAACGCTTGTGAAAATATGCTATTAAGTTATTACGGCTGAAAAATTCCGATAACGAGTCCCATAGCTAGCAATGTTGCTAGCTGGTTTCCGGCTGTGAGCATAGTAAGTTTGCTTGGGCGCTGCTCAAATACATCGTGAGTCAGGATCATGCTTAGCTGGAATCCAATCCACATATAAAATGCGGTCATTAATGACGTAGTCATCCAGCTATTATCGAAGAATGTGAACGATAGATAAGTTACATAAGCTAGTACATAAGCCTGCAAAAAAGCCCCTAGCAAAGTTAGAATCCATGCAGTAGGTGCTGGACCCTTCTGCATTGTCTCCTTTTTCATGCCGATTAGTTTTCGCCACATTTCTCCAAATACAGGCGGAGAATACCAAATAAATCCAACTACAAAGCTTGCTAACGTTGCCAGCGCAATTGCCAACCAATTAATATCAATTTCCATGTACCGCTCCTCTTTTATCTACTTCCAGTATATGCTCAGCGTCAAGTGATGAAAATCACACTCGTTATTTTTTGCGTTGACGCGATCTATTTCGTGAATTATTTTTCTGTTGTGGCTTCCCTCGATTTTTTGCGCGTGCATCGTAGTAAGCAAGCTCATTTTTGTGCTTATCCAGTCTCTCGATATAGCTATCGAACTTCTTAAGCAAAGCTGAATAACGATAGTTCGGTGTCAAAATTTTGCCGAGTTTACCAAGCTCTTCTAGGTATTCAGCAACCGAGAAGAAATCGCCATCGCCTGAGACGATGACTGCTTTGTCGTAGTTTTTCATTTCTTTCATCAGATACATTACAAGCAGCGTGTCCACGTTACCTTTTGTGACATGATCTTCATCTGCTAACTCTTCTTTGGTCATTAGCATGTCGATGGTTGGTTTTAGGACTACCGTATAGCCCGCTTCATCCATTTGCTTATATAGTTCTTCGTTGTCGGGGACATAGCCGATAAACATATATGCAATTTCGACATTATATTTTTCCTTCAAGAACTCTCTGAATTTTTTCCAATTCATCTTGAAACCGACTTTTTGAGTACCTAGATTCAAGTTCTGCGCATCGATAAATGCATTGTTTCCCTTTGGTTTTTGAGACTGTTGCCTTCGTCGCCTCGGGAAGTTAAATCGCCGCTTTTTGTTTTGTGTCATATGATTAATCATAGCAGGTTT
>CAYGOR010000065.1:0-3688 GCA_964351635.1 uncultured Candidatus Saccharibacteria bacterium | reverse complement strand
TGGCTAGAGCACCTCGTTTACACCGAGGGGGTCGGGGGTTCGAGTCCCTCATCACCCACCAAGAAAAAACCACCCGCGTGCGGTGGTTTTTTCGTTTTGGATTACGCGAGTCTTATTTCTAAGTTTCATAACCATATGCCAGGGGTGTATACTGTGTTCATAAGAGTAAGGAGAAACTATGTTGTGGGTAATCTTGGCAGTCGCTGGCGTTCTCGTCATCGGCCTAATCGCCATCTATAATGGACTAGTAACAAGTAAGATTCGCGTTGATGAAGCGTGGAGTGATATCACAGTGCAAATGAAACGACGATTGGATTTGATTCCTAATCTCGTGGAAACCGTGAAGGGATATGCTAAACACGAAAAAGGCACATTCGAAGAGGTAACGAAGGCTAGGGCAGCTATGGCAAATGCCAACGGAGTTGCAGAAACAGCCGAAGCCGATAATATGCTTTCAGGCGCATTGAAGAGTTTGTTCGCAGTGGCTGAAGCCTACCCAGAATTAAAAGCTAATGAAAACTTTATTGAGCTTCAGCGTGAGCTAGTAGACACTGAAGATAAGATCCAAGCAGCAAGGCGATTCTACAACGCAGCTGTGCGTGAATTCAATACGAAACTCCAAGTTTTCCCAACTGTATTAATCGGTAGGATGTTAGGCTTCACACAGCGCGAATTCTTTGAGCTTGATGAACAAGAACAAGCCAAGGCAGAGAAGCCAGTCGACGTTAAATTCTAAAGCTACCCAGACCTCAGCAAAAGACAAGTACCTAAGGGTGATATGTATAGCGAAATAGCAAAAAACAAACGCAAAACCGTTTTAATGATCGGAGCTTTCCTCGTTCTGATTGGAATGTTGGCGTACTTTGGAGGTTTGTATTTCGGCGATTTCACAATCACCATCGGGGCACTTATCGGATCGGTAATCTACGCTCTAATTAGTTATTTTGTGTCAGCAAAAGCAGCCCTCACATTTAATGGAGCTCGCGAAATTCAGAAGTCTGACAACCCAAGACTGTATAGAATTGTAGAAAATCTGGCCATTACAGAAGGAATGCCAACGCCTAAAGTACATATTATCGAAGATAGTGCATTAAATGCCTTTGCAACTGGGCGAGATCCTTCACATGCTCACGTGGCTATAACAACAGGACTATTAAACGAGCTGGAGGACGTAGAGCTTCAGGGTGTTATGGCTCATGAACTAGGGCACATAAAGAACTATGATATACGCGTTAGCATGGTAGCTTTCGGCCTAGTAATGGTTGTATCAATTTTGGCCGATATATTTCTAAGAATTAGTTTTTTCGGTGGAGGCAATCGGGATAGGGAAAATAGCAACGCAATACTTATGGTAATTGGCATTGTAGCTATGATATTGGCGCCTCTAATTGCAGCAGTAATCCAGGCATCAATATCACGTAAAAGAGAATACCTGGCTGATGCCACCGGTGCTTTGACCACTCGCTATCCTGAAGGCCTTGCACGTGCACTTGAAAAACTGAAGGCAGGTAACACTGCTACTAAAAGGCAAAATACTTCGACTGCCCATCTGTTCTTTGCGAACCCTCTAAAGGGTAAAAGCTTCTCAAGCCTATTCAGTACTCATCCGCCAATAGACGATCGCATACGCTTACTACGAGGTATGGATTCGAAGGTATGAGTCAGTCAAAATCAAAGAAAAAGACTGAGAGCAAGAAAGTAGTAAAAACAGCCAGAGTTACGCGTGAGAATGCGCGTATCCGCGAGCGGCCAAAATATAAAAGCTTCCGATTGCATAAAAGAGTGAAGCACCCTGACAAAGCTCTGCCCGGGTCGTATAAGTTAATGAAAAAAGCCCTGAGCCTTATGTGGGCTAATAAATTACCGCTAGTTTTCTTTACTCTGGTGTACGGAGCAATGTTTTTATTATTCGTGAGGGGCATATTTAACCCAATAAACATAAATGACATACGAGCCGAAGTCGAAGTATCACTAGGAGAGGGAAGCGGAACGAGTTTCGAAACTAATAGACTAGTATTTGGTCAATTAGCAGGTACCATTGCATCCGGGCTGAGCGGAGAGCAGAGTGTCTATCAAGTAATGCTTCTAGTTATTGGGAGTTTAGCTTTAATTTGGCTGTATCGGCAGCAGCAGGCAGGCAATAACGTATCTGTTCGCATGGCTTTCTACCGGGGGATGTATCCCTTAATCCCATTTTTATTGATAGTTTATCTAATACTTTTACAGCTGCTGCCAGGCGTAATCGGTAACTTCTTGTATAGCACCGTAGTAGCTGGCGGTATTGCTGTAAACGGGCTGGAACAGTTCATCTGGTTGACTCTTTATCTGTCGCTACTACTGCTTTCGTTTTATCTTGTGAGCTCTTCATTGATTGCTCTGATGATAGTTACTTTGCCAGAGATGACGCCTATGATGGCACTGCGCAGAGCTCGCGAGCTAGCTAGGTTCAGACGTTTCTCTCTTTTCCGTAAAGTAGTGGGGCTAATGATAATAGTCGCTTTGATATTTATCATTGTTGTTTTCCCGTCACTCTATATAGCCTCATGGCTTGCTCAGGTGCTGTTCCTGCTATTGTCCATACTAGCTCTGCCGTTTGTCATTGCTTACTTGTTTATTTTATATAGAGAGTTGCTATGAATAAAAAAGAAGCCAAGGCGCGCGTAGGTAAACTTCGCGAGCTAATAAATGACTATCGATATCGTTACCATGTGCTGGATGAATCATCAATGAGTGAGGCTGCTGCTGATAGCCTTAAGCATGAGTTAAGCCAGCTGGAAGAACAATATCCTGATCTAATTACCGCTGACTCACCATCTCAAAGAGTAGCTGGAAAGCCATTGGACAAATTCAAGAAAGTTGTGCACAAATACCTAATGATTAGCCTGGGTGACGTATTCGATAAACAAGAAGTTGAAGCTTGGGTTGAAAGAACGGAAAAATTACAGCCAGGTCATAAACGTGAATATTTTTTGGATATAAAAATGGATGGCTTAGCTTGTTCACTTATTTACGAAGATGGGCGATTAGTGCAGGCAGTTACTAGGGGGGACGGAAGAACCGGTGAAGACGTAACTTCTAATATCCGAACAATTCAAAACATTCCATTAAAGCTACGAAAGACTAAACAAACTGAGTTATTTTGCAAAGGACGCACAGAGATTCGTGGTGAGATTGTTATGTACAAAGAAGATTTTGATAGGCTCAATGACGAGCGTAATAGATCCGGCGAGGAGCTGTTTAAAAATCCTCGTAACTTAGCCGCGGGAACAATCAGGCAGCTTGACCCAAAACTAGTTGCTAAACGACCCCTGCATTTCCATGCTTATGATTTGCTTCGTGAAAATCCTGCTGATGTTACGACGAACATGGAAGCTTATGAAACGGTTATGAATCTAGGTGTGAACGCTAACAAAATCGCAACGGTGGTTTCATCAATTGATGAAGTGATGGATTATGCAAAAAAGTGGGAAGAAAAAAGGAAAGACCTACAGTTTAACACCGATGGATTAGTCGTTAAGCTAAACGATAGAGAGCTTTATAATCGATTAGGAGTAGTCGGGAAGACTCCTCGAGGGGCTGTTGCTTATAAGTACCCAGCTGAAGAAGCCACGACTGTAATTCGAGATATTGTTATTAGTATAGGACGCACAGGTGCCGCAACACCTGTAGCTGTATTTGATCCAGTCAC
>CAYGOR010000064.1:0-3693 GCA_964351635.1 uncultured Candidatus Saccharibacteria bacterium | reverse complement strand
TGATCTATAATCGCTGCATGTCGCTAATCGGCACGAACCTGAGCGTAGCATTACCGACTATCGTATCTGTGTTTATTGTGCCAAAACGGCGCGAGTCAGTCGAGTTATATCTATTATCCCCAAGGACAAAAACCTCTCCTTTGCCTACAGTTATATCCACCTGACCCTCGGTGGTCGAAACCGCTTCACTATGCTCTTGGTTGATGTCTGGATTAAATCCTTCCGGACGATCTTGTGAATAAACTGTGACTTTACCATCTTTGACTGTAACGCGCTCACCAGGTAGTGCTATTACTCTTTTGATAAGATGTTCTACCTGAGAGCTAATAGTGGATTGAGCAGGCCTATCGAAAACCACCACATCATACCTGGCAGGCATGTATGTGCTGCCTGCTATGTTAGCGATTGTTTTTGGCAATTTATTAACTATTAACCGATCACCATTAGACAGGGTAGTCTCCATACTTTGACCGTCTACTTGGTATGACTGGAATACGTGAGATGTCAAAAGAACCGCAATAATTGGTGCGCTAATAATTAACGCTAGTGTTCCTGACATATTCTTTAAGCCCCGGAGAACACTATAGGTGCGGCTGTAATCTGTTGGTGTTTGGGATGGGCTCATAACGGTATTCACTATAACATCTAAAATTAAGTTTTTTCATAGTTCACTTTGCTTGTAACCATGCGCGCAGTCTATAATGATAGCTTACGTATCATGAAACATAAGCATAATAAATCACCGAGCACTCAAGATGATGGATTTATTTCCAACAAAGACGATGTAGATTTGAAGGGTACTGGTGATATTAGGAGTCGATTCCGATCGCACTACAGACCAGAAGATAAAAGTTTATCTGGAATTACGCATACTTCGAAAAAGTTGTCGGATAATAAAAAAGTTGAAGATACAGAGACGGTAAATCGCTCAAATGAATTTATCGACAGCAGGCAAGAGTTCCCGCCAATAGACTTGAGTGAACGGCCTAAGAAGAGATGGTTCAGATTACGGCGGCAACGGTCTAAGAAGAGAAAATTAAAAAGAGCTTTCGGCGTGGCTGCTATCGCACTGGTGTTAGCTGTAGGGTCTATGCTTGGGTATGCTTACCTCAAAACTAGTAATATATTCAAAGGCAACGGCGACGGAGCAGCTGCTTTAAATGCTGACGTTCAGCCTGCGCAGTTGAACGGCGAAGGTGACGGCAGGGTGAATATTTTACTTTTGGGCAAAGGTGGACCGGGTGAAACTGCGCCAGATCTAACTGACACGATTCTTCTAGCTAGTATTGATCCCGTTGCTAACGAAGCTGCTTTGCTTAGTGTACCTAGAGACCTTTATGTACAGGATCCAAGTGGCTCAAGTAGCAAGATCAATGCTGTTTATGCAAATGCCAAGTCATCCGCAAAGTACCAGGGTGAGGAGAATGAAGATGCGATTGAGAACGCAGGCTTGCGTGCTGTAAAACAGACCGTCTCTGATGTACTTGGTGTTCCGATACATTATTACGTCATGATAAATTTTGACGCATTTGAACGTGCCATTGATACAGTCGGGGGCATTACAGTGGACGTTCAGGAACCGCTGTATGATCAGACTGTTGCGTGGCTTTTAAACGGTAACCCGCTGGTGGCCGATGAAGGTTTACAAACGTTCGATGGTGAAAGGGCATTGCTATACGCTCGTTCACGCAAAGGAAGCGCCAGAGGGGATTTTGATCGAACGGAACGGCAGAGAGAGATTATAGTTGCGCTTCAGCAGAAAATACTTTCACTTGGAACATTCTCTAACCCATTGAAGATAATCGAGCTGCTTGACACACTGGGTGACAACGTCCGCACTGATCTTAACGGTTTGGGTGAGGTGAAAAGGCTATACGATATTGGACAACAAATTGGCCCCGACAAAATTACTTCCTTGGGTCTAGCTGATCCACCAAACATTCTGGTTGCAACAGATTTTGTTGCTAACCAATCAGTCGTTGTGCCTATCGCAGGACTCTACCAATACGAAGATATTCGTAGCTATGTCAGGAACACGATTCGTGACCCATACCTTAAGCGTGAGAATGCGCGAGTGATAATATTAAACGGTACGACGACGGCTGGACTGGCATCTTCTACAGAGGAAGAACTTAAATCTTACGGATATAATGTCGTCGGTGTCGGTAATGCTCCGGATCAGGGTAACTATCCAAATACGTTGCTGCTTAAGGTCTCCGAGGCTGAAACACCATTTACAGATAGTTACATAAAAAAGCGATTAGGGTTGGAAATAACATCACTAGATAAAGAAGGAATACCCGGCAGTGATACGGCAGACTTTGTTATCATAATAGGTGAAGATGAAGCTCGGAAAACAATTACCAATTAAACCAGCAAGTGGATATTCCACTGCGCTACACTTTATAATTGTATTTGCACTACCAATGCTTTTATTCGCGTTAGTGAGACTAGATTTCGTAATTATTGCTTACGTTGTACTCCTGTTAAGCAAGTGGCGTATGTTTGCCATACGCATGCGCCATTGGGCAGCAATCATAAGAGCAAATGCAGTAGATTTACTTTTCGGGGCATCAATCATCGCTTTTATGAGTCTAGCGCAAACACAGCTATTCCAAGTAGTATGGACGGCTATATATATATTATGGTTACTGTTCATAAAGCCTCGGTCAACAACTCTTTTTGTTGGATTGCAAGCCTTAATTGCTCAGGCAGCTGCTTTAAGTGCAATTTTCCTAACTTGGGCAGAATACAATACTTCAATATTGGTAATGGCAACTGCTGTCATTACATACCTGTCAGCACGTCATTTTATGGCAGCATATGACGAATCGATGTCACGTGCTACCGCATACACTTGGGCTTTCTTTTCATCGACAATTGCCTGGTTAGCGGGTCATTGGTTAACTTTTTACGGTCCTGTCGCTCAGCCTGCTCTCATAATCACTGTAATAGCATATAGTATGGCCTCACTATATTATTTAGACCATAGAGACAGATTAAGCACATCGTTACGCATGCAATTTGTTGGAATAATGATTGCAGTTTTGTTATTTATAATAATATTCTCTGATTGGAGTGGGGAGATAATATAGATATGGCGAAGAAGCAGCAAACAAATTCAAACGGATCATTAGCGCGAAGCGTGTTAGTCGTAATGGTTGCCATTGCAGCTGGATTTTTCGGTGGGATATATGGTGGGCGACAAAGCCTCGAAGACTCAACTTTGAAAGTTCAACGTGAAATTGTACAAAGCGAAGGCGATCTAATAAACACTATTGCTAATGATGTTAATCCCTCAGTTGTTTCAGTCAACGTCACCAGCACTTCTGTAGGAACTGATGTGTTCGGATTTAGTCGCGAGGTAGAGAGTCAGTCAGCCGGTACAGGGTTTATTATTAGTGAAGATGGACTGGTTCTGACAAATCGACACGTCATACCAAGTGGCACGAGTGAAGTATCGGTTACTTTATCTGATGGGACAGAGCTGACTGCAGAGGTGGTTGGTAGGACCAATGATAGCGACCCGCTTGATATTGGCTTTCTTAAAATTAATGATCCTAGCGAAGCTGATCTTAAGCCAGTTAGTCTAGGTGATTCTGATGATACGCAGGTTGGTGATAGAGTTGTTGCTATCGGCAATGCACTTGGACAGTTTCAGAATACAGTTACTAGCGGAATTATATCTGGGTT
>CAYGOR010000063.1:0-3806 GCA_964351635.1 uncultured Candidatus Saccharibacteria bacterium | reverse complement strand
GTCGACCCCACAAGCAGACAGTCTCTTTCATTCAGTAGCCTGCTCTGGAGCCAAAATTCATAATATCGTTGGAGGCACGGGCGTCTTTGAGGGAGATGGTGACGCTAGTGCATTTGAGGAGACTGATAATCAGTATCGAACATTTGAGAACTCAGCACTAGGGTACTACCAGCCTGGTAACAAAAAGCAACTTTCTCACCTGCTTTTTCATGAAGCCAGTAGCGCTCAACTTGTTCCTGAAGTAATTACGTTTGGAATAGGAGGAAATGATGTTGGCTTTGCAGAGAATTTAATGAGTTGCATTCTTTCTGTTGGTACGTGTCCACAAGCAGTACCAGGTTCGCCAGAGCAAAAGGCTCTGATAGTCGATATTGCGTTTTCAAAAAATGATTTGCGATCAACATACGATGATTTAAAGCGAAGTTCACCTGAATCTCGAATCTATGTAACTGGGTATCCAGTTTTTGTGGACGATGAAAGTCAGGGCAGTTCGTGTGCGGAAAATGTGAAGCTCAACTTGGAAGAGAAAAAATTCATTGCTCAAACTACAAGATATATGAACACCGTCGTCGAAACAGCAGCGCGTGAAGCAGGCGTCTTTTATGTAGATGTTGAAAATATTCTAAGTAACGTTAACTTGTGTAGCGGTGCGGCTGACGAGGACATGGCCTTTAATGGCATTACCCTTGGAAACGACATTCTTGGATTAATTGGCAATGAGACATATCATCCTAATAATAAAGCCCATAAACATTATAAGAACAAAATTCTGCAGGAAACGACCAATCTATCTGCAGCAATGGGCCAGCCACAAGGTGTCGTAGAAACTGTTCCATTGCCGCAGAACTATTTTCCTCAGTCCATAATAGATGCCGTTTACGAAATTGGCAGGTCAGAGGTAGCTGAAATAACTGCTGCGTATGAGGCTATTGTTGGTAATAGTGAAGTTCTGATCGATGAAGTAAGGATTATCAAACGTAATTTGCTGCCCGGAGCTGAAATAGTCATCGAGGAGTGGTCAGAACCAGTTGAACTTGGACGATTCGTTGTCGACGAGAGCGGTACATTAGACGTGACAGTTCCACTGGCTAGTGAATCAGGACCTGGCGCCCATACAATACACCTGTATGGATATGATCGATATGGCTCTGCCCTGCACAGTTATCAGCCAGTCTATGTCGCTCATTCAGTAGATGATTTCGATGGAGACGGAGTCACTAATGATGCCGATAGCTGTAAAGTAATCTACGATAGCGGAATCGACAATGATGCAGACGATATTGACGATGCATGCGATAATGAGGTCATTGCGAATGAACCTCCGCCTGAGCCGCCAAAAGCGGAGCATCCAATTTGTAAAGTATTGCGAAAAATAGAAAGTCGATTACCGAAATTCTTAAGGCCAATGGTATATCTTCTGTACTATAGGTTTGATTGCAAGATTTAAAGAATTTCTGAAACCAAACTCGAGTTGCCAGCACGTACAGGAACAGGGCATTCGGTGTAAAAAGTAGTGTCGTAGCCAAAACTATCAAAGATAATAAGGCATTTCAATTTCATATACTCTGCTCCGTAGCCTCCTTCTCTGAACTTTGACACATTAGTATTATTTAATGTTTTCGAAATTTGTTCAGTGATAATAGTCTGGTCATAATTCAGTTCTCTGTCAGTCTCTAAACGCATAAAGCATCCGGTTTTTCCATCGCCGTACTTCTCCTGGGTTGTGAAGCAGCCGCTCTTGTTTTCAACATCGACACCAAGCTCCGACTCTAAATCCGTTTCAAGTCTAGCGAAATCTGCAGCGATATTTCTTAAAAGCTGTTCATTACGCCAGTCTTGGTACTGTGCCCAACCAATCAGTCCGCCAACAATTATCACCAAAGCAGCAATTGCCACAAATAGTCTGTTTGTATCGCTCAGCTTATTCCATCGTTTCACGAGGTGTATGTGCTTAAGCTTGTTCATACTACAAGTTTACCCCTAAAGGAGACTTTTCTCAATTGACTCGCTACACTATAGACTATGAATGGTTCTCGTCTTAGCAACTTATTTCTGTATATTTCTCTAGCGTTTATCATCTACATGCCGCTACATGTGTTTATCTCTCAATCTGCAAGTCTTTTGACTGGCGGCTTAGATATCTGGAAGGCGGCAAAGGACATCATTTTATTCGCATTGGTCCCTATAATGATCTATGTTTCGTTCAAGAAGGGGCTTTTTAGGCATAAAAGTTTCCGGAATATAGTGATTCTAGGCGGGGCATATGCGTTTATCCACTTACTATTCGTACTATTTGATAAAAATGACGATACCTATTCAGCGATTGTGGCCAGTGTTTACAACACGCGGCTATTTGGATTTTTATTGCTTGGCTACCTTTCGGTTAGCCTTAACAAGTCACCTAAAAGACATCTACGGATTCTGTTGACCACAGCAGTATTGATATCAACCCTAGTAGCCGTCTTTGGCGTGATGCAATACTTTTTGCCGCATAATCTGCTTGAAAGTGTTGGTTATTCTCTGGACCGCGGTGTTAAACCGCTGTTTTTTATTGATGATAGACCGGAGCTGCCGCGGATTATGAGCACGCTTAAAGACCCGAATTCTTTAGGGGCTTATCTTGTACTGCCCACTCTTGCACTTGGGTACAGCCTGAAAGAGAAGGCAGCCAATTTGGCCCTATTTGTCCGGACATTTAGACCTTCTGCGCTTACAGTAATGTTTCTTGTGCACATAATCGCTCTATGGCTTACGTTTTCTCGAGGCGCCTTGCTCTCGCTTATTATTGCTGGCGCGACCTTAGTGTATTTATCGAATCAAGAGATATTTGCTCGAACTATTAAGAAGTACTGGATAGTGATTCTATGCATTGGATTGTTAGTGATCGGAGCGACCTACGCCGCTCGCAATAGCAGTTTTGTTCAAGATTACGTCCTCCACGCTGCTGTTAGCAGCGAAGAGCAAGACCCCAACGAAAAACGCATAGGCCTCCAGCAGGAAGCCCTGGAAGACATATCAGAAAACCCACTAGGGGAGGGGCCTGGATCAGCCGGTCTAGTAGCGATTAATAATCCCCAGGGAGGGGTGCTAACAGAGAATTATTACTTGCAAATTGCATATGAAGTTGGCTTGTTCGGTCTGGGCATATTTTTAGCTGCTCTCTATACTCTCATCCGCTTATTGCAAAAGACTTGCAATAAGGATAACGAAGCTGGACATGCTGCAAGGTTAATACTAGCTTCACTGATAGGATATTGCTTCTATAGTCTGTTAATCCATCTTTGGTCGAACGAAGCCGTGGTTTTGCAATGGTGGCTGTTATGCGGAGCTACGCTAGGAATTCTTGCTAAACAAAAGATCAGACTTAATTAATACTAAAACTGTCAGTGAATGTTCCGATTGCAGGTACGAAAGATGCTGATAGTTGACCGTTTCTAATTTCAAACAAGCTAAACCCATAACTTTGGCCTATGTTACTGCCATTCAAAGCTGAAAAATAATCAATTTCTGCATCTAGCAGGTTAACTTCTCTTAATTTTTTACCACCCGCTCCTGATATAACAATTACAGTTCCTGCTCCTTTTTTAAGCTCGGTTCTAGAGTCTACGACGCAGTTATGACTGAATTTATTTATGACTATCGCTGGGCATGTTTCTGAATTGAGAGCTAGCTGGTTAGACCTATAATAGCCGTGTTCATGGCCTTGCAAAACCAAGTCGACCTTTTTACCAACAAGCATATTCATAAGGTCGCTGCCGATTTCACACGCTTTCACACCCGGGGTAATGCAGTTTTTATGCATACTA
>CAYGOR010000062.1:0-3818 GCA_964351635.1 uncultured Candidatus Saccharibacteria bacterium | reverse complement strand
GCTGCAAATCTGTAAAGTAAATCGTTCATATCAGTCGTTAATTATATCCTTTCCGGTCGAAACAACCATAACTGCCAATGACTTAGGCTCACGAGCAATCATCGTTGTTTCTTAGGGAGGTTTAGTTGTTAATCTTAGCTGAGGGAGCGACTATTCGGCGCTCCCTCACACTCATTGTCATTCTTAGATCAAGAAAGCGCCGAGTAGGAATGCGAGCAATGCCGTAACTTCGATCATCGCTGCGATGATGATAATTTGGCTTGCAGCCTTACCAGCTTCTGGATTTCGTCCAAGAGCCTTCATGTAGTTGAGACCAACTAGTGCGAGTCCAAGTGCGGCAAGTCCTAGGGCTAGTCCGAGCATCATGCTCTTTCCCCAAGCTTCTGCAACCTGTACATCAAATTCACTGGTTTCAGCTAGTAGTAATAATGCGTTCATATTTTCTCCTTATCCGATAATTATGCGGATGCGGTTACTTTTTTGTTAACATCTGGAAGCTCCTCGACCTTTAAAGCTTCATCGTGATGTCCGTCCTCATGGTGATCGGCATGTGCGATCGCTAAACTCAGATACGTCGCGGTCAGTACAGTAAAGACGTATGCCTGGATTCCTGCTACAAGTAATTCGAATAGTATGATCGGTATTACAGCAATTGGCGTGCGGCCATCTGTCAAAATTAAACTCGTAAACACTGCGATCAATATTTCACCAACAGCGGTATTTAGGAATAGACGCAGAGCAAGGGAAAGTATTCTAGTAAACTCACCGAAAACTTCCAAAATACCAATAAAGAAGTTGATCGGGTTCATTGGCTTATCTGAGAAATAATGAGTCAGATGACCCTTAATGCCTTGGGCTTTAATCGACAGATATTGAACGAATACTATCGCTACGACCGCCATTACTAGTGTGCCATTCAGATCTGCTGTGAAAGGACGGAAAAGAGGTATGTCGCCCTCAGCTGTGCTGACCTCAAACGCTGGCCCCACGAAAGGAAGGACGCCAGAAATATTAGTAAACAGAATGAAGATAAAGAACACGCCCATAATCGGTGCGTATTTGAAGGCCTTCTCCCGTGATCCAAATGCACTTTCCAAAACGCCGACTACAAATAAAACAATTGATTCGATGATTGCTACTGCGTAGTTACGGCGAGCTGGTTCTACTGAAGACTTCTTTGCGATCCTAGTCAAGAAAAACGCCATAAAGACTGCTACGACAACTCCGTAAATCATAGAGTTCGTTATAGATATTCCGCCTATGTTCCATAGCTCTTCAGCCTTAAGGGAAACGTGGATGTCAGACTCGCCTGACGCGAATGATGTTATGAGTGAAGATATCATTAAATTAGGCTCCTATTCACTAGGTAAGTAGACGTCGGCGTCGCAGTCGGCGTTTTATGATATCTCATTTCTTACTGATTGTAACAAAATCACCGAATATCATGCAAACATTTTTGTGATAAAAATCACATGAAATATTATGATCTATTCCCAGATTTGAAATGTCTGCTTTATGCGCTCTGTGAATGTGAAAGGTTTTCCGCCCGAACAAGCTGATGGATCGTCTTTCTCATTATACTCGGCAGCGTCCTGTTCAATCTGACTATACTGCTCTTGCAGCAGCTGTGCGTCATCACTACCGTAGCTAATGAGAAGCACGTCCTCGCTGCTTATCGTGCGGTTGTAGATACTATCAACATTGTCATTATTCAAGACAAAGGTAAGGGCAGAATCGTCATCGTCAGTAAATGTGCCTTCATCTGTCTGGATGATTTCGTTACCTAAAACAAATCCAAGGTTGGAAAAGAAATGCCCCCAAGTTGCACCATTATCATGCACGTGAACTACGTGATCGATTTGATCATGCATATGCGCCCTTATTTTTGGACTTTCTAGTCCATTTCCGCCGCAAGATTCGATTTCTTCGTAGAACGTGAACTTATCAAAAGGCAAACGTTCGCCATCTATGAATACCGCGAAGTTGGCATGATAGTGCACCTCGAGCTTTTTAAGCAGGGCGAAGCGTAAACCAAAGATTAGCAGTGCCGTTAATAATACGATTATTCCTGCGAGCCTCAGCAGTTGCTTATCTATTTTTTGTATATTCATCTTAAGCTTAGTATAGCAATTGCGATGCTATACTACAGTCATGAAATTCGACTTGCTTAGATTTGCACACGCCGGAGAAGATCACGGGGACGGACTATCAGCAGTAAGCCACTACATAGCGCCGTGGTATATTGCTCTTCCGGCTTTTCTGTTTATGATGTTTACAATTGGCTACATAACTTGGCTAGTGTCAGGTAAAAACCTCGGCACAACTCTGATGGTTATGGCCGGCGCCATGCTTGTAAGTGGGGTGGCTTTATACTCGGTCTCGCCGCTTGTGAGCGCGATATCAATTGTTGGCGGGATACTTATAGCTGGCTTTATGGCACTCGCATCACTAGGATCGCCTCAAAAATAGCAAAATTGGATTGGAGAAACAGCTATGGCATTTGAAGACTTCAAGCATAAAGATTCAGTAACTCTGGTCTACACCGGAGATGGAAAGGGCAAAACGTCTGCTTCAGTTGGACTAATGGCGAGATCATTGGGCACAGGCTGGAAAGTTGCCTATATTCAATTTATCAAGCACTGGAAGGTTGGGGAACACGATTTTATTGCCAAAATCCAAGAAGTTTTCGGAGACGACTTGTTCTTTTACAAAGGCGGCAAAGGGTTTTATGACGCAGGCGATATCAGCGCAAAAAATGTCTCGGAAAAAGAACACAAAGAAGCTGCAGAAGAGACGTTGCGCGTTGCATTAGACTGCGCCACCTCTGGTGATTACGATCTAGTTATCTGTGACGAGATAAATAATGCAGTGCATGATGGTTTGCTGCCAGAATCAGCTCTTAGGGCGATGCTGACAAAGCATCACAAGAAAACTAGTGTTTGCTTAACGGGCCGGAATTTCCCACACAAACTCATAGACCAGGTAGATATAGCAACCGACATGACTAAACTGCGACACCACTATGACGATAAGTTCCTAGCTAACAAGGGAATTGATTACTAATCTTCAGAAGTCTCTAGCAAGGAAGTAACTACTACCTCAGAAGGACCAGGAGGATTTCGCCATCGTTCAGCCTGTCTCATAATCCTTTTGTAGTGAATTAGTGCCTTGAAGAAATTTATCCTTCCACCAATATTATAGTTCGTAACTGCGTCAATATTATCTTGTTCATAGTAATTGAATAAATCTGAGAGGATGAAAGCCTGGAATCTTGAGCCATCGTCGGCGATAGTAACTATAGGCATGTCTGCCGGAATAACAGGACTGTTTTTAAGCATTGGCTGACATTTGTCGGGGCAAGGATGCAAGGTTGGAGTGGCGATTCCTGTGACTGCATGTATTAAACCAGTGTCTGACGTACCCTGGACTATTACACCGGCTGCTTTATGGAAACCTTTTTTTCTTAGTGCTGCCTCAGCGTTCCACTCAGCACAACTTTTTTCCTTTCCTTCTACCTTATAGTTACCCTTAACATACAGTCCGCTTCTGCCATCCCAGTCGAAGGCCAAGAACCCAGCTGCAACCAAAAAATTCCTATACGAATGTGCATCACCTCGATCGACTTCATCTAATTGGCTCAGTAGGCTAGTTTCTTCTACAGAAGGCAGAATAATCCTATCAGCTGTGCTGTTATTTGTTATTCTGTCGCATTCAGCTAATATATTCGGTCCAACCTCTAGAAAACGCTCTGCTTCGGCAGTGCTTATATCTAATGTATTCATAATTCTCCCGCTAGGCGTTCTAGTGAGTCCAGGAAT
>CAYGOR010000061.1:0-3912 GCA_964351635.1 uncultured Candidatus Saccharibacteria bacterium | reverse complement strand
ATGGAACCCTGCTACTAGTTAGTAGCCATCCAATTAGCCAATCGGATTAAATGACTCTTTCTTTATTCGAAGTTTCAGACTATCAATCTTCCAGCGTCCAGCTACTTTTCTGAACTGGAAATCATAAACGCCATCCATGCGTCGCACGTAGCGCTTGCCGTCTTTCATTGTGTAATATCGAGCCTCAATCTCGCTTGATGCCTGAACTTCTTTCTTGCCTGTTCGCTCAACGTCCATCGCTCCTAATTTATGCCGGGCTGAATAGTACAAATCTCTAAGCATGCGGCGCCAGCCATACAGCACGTTTGCTGCGGCTTTCTTACCTGCTTCTTCTTTAGTGAACACACTCTCATCTATGTAAGGTGTTTCTGTGAATAACTGTTCTAATTTGTCCCACTGTCCTTGGTCTCGATACTCCATGACTTGTTCAATGAGTTCGCGGATGTGAGCGTTAACTGCTGCTGAATACATTCTCTGCTACCCTTCTTTCCTTTTATCCTCCAGCCTGCAAAGCTGGTCAATGTATGATACACGAGGTTATTCAAATTAGCAATAGCGGTATGAGAGTGCCAATTTTGCCCTATGCACCTCTGTAATATTAATGTAGTATTACTCTCATGACTGTAAGAATTCTGACTGTTGGTGACAAGCCAGCTCCGGAAATTGCTCAACTAATTGCTGATTATGAAAAGCGTCTTCCGAGATCAATCAAGATTATATGGGAGCTTATTCCCTCAGGGAAAAGCGACCCAAAAACAAGTATGCGGCTTGAAGCTGAGAGTCTGCTGAAAAAAATTGACCAAAAAGACCATGTAATTTTACTAGACGAAACAGGCAAACAGCTAACCTCTCCAGAGCTGTCTAATAAATTGTTCAGGGAACCTCGTGACTTATCGATTATTATTGGTGGTGCTTATGGCGTCGATGATTCTATAAAAAATCGGGCTGATTACACATGGTCACTATCAAAGCTAGTCTTCCCTCACCAGATAGTTAAACTGATATTAGCCGAGCAACTTTACAGAGCAGCCATGATTCACTCCAACCATCCCTACCACCACTCCTAATCTATTGAATCGCCAGTATAATTTCGCGGTAGAGCTCATCTGGCGTATCTACTAACCTATCAGGTGGCTGCTTTTTAAGCCCAGTTCGGCCTCCTAGGCCCCAGGTGACCCCAAATGACCTTACACCCGCCTTCTTTGAAGATGCAATATCTCGTGGTTCATCGCCGACATACATAACGTCTTCTCGATTCAGTTTGCGATGTTTCATTATGCGTTTTAAAGCCTTCTCTTTGCCGAAGAACGTCTTTTCGCTTACTACAAAATCAAATGGCGGAAAGTTATGCACCCGGAAAAACTCATGAACGATAGCAGTTGAATTAGAGGTCAGAACACCAACCGAGATCCCCTGCTCTTTCAGTTTCTCGATAGTCTCAACTATTCCTTCGTAAGGCTCAACCTCGGCCATCTGTTCTTTCATCTCACGCATCATAGTTCTTACCATAAGCGGCCATTTTCTGAGGCGAACATTTTTAAGCTTCATGGCTTTCTTGTAGCCCATCTCTCTAATAGATTCAAATTCATTTTCTTCCACTTTTATAGTGCCGAACTGCTCCGAGTACTCGTTATACAGCCGTATCATTAAATCCACTGTGTTTGCCAGCGTTCCGTCAAAGTCAAAAATGACAGTGTGCTCTCTATTCATCTAGACCTCATTGTACCTGAAGCAGTTTGTTACGTGATCATTTACAAGGCCGGTTGCTTGCATGTGAGCATACATAATGGTGCTACCAACAAAAGACATCCCCTTGCTTTTTAAATCTTTCGATAATTTATCTGAAACTACAGTGGTCGCAGGAACATCACTGTGTTCTTTCCATCGGTTCTTTACCTGCTGACCCCCTACAAAGGACCAGATATAATCGCAAAAACTACCGTGCTCTTCTTGGATTTTTAGAAAAACCTGTGCATTATTAATGGCTGCGCGAATCTTCAGCTGATTGCGAATTATCCCTTTATCATTTAGTGCGGACTGGATTTCTTCTTCTGACATAACGGCGACTCTCTGCGCATCAAATCCGTGAAAAACACGCCTGTAGCCTTCCCTGCGCTTTAAGATAGTTATCCAGCTAAGTCCTGCTTGCGCCGACTCTAAAGTCAAAAACTCGAACATTACCTTATCTTCAAAAACCGGTACTCCCCACTCCGTATCGTGGTACCTTATGTAATCCTGGTCTTCGCCAACCCATGTGCATCGTTTCATGATGTCTATTTTTTCTTGGCGCCAACCAACCCTGGGTTTTCTACTGCTTTTTGCAGAACTTCCTTAACTATGTCGATATTTAAGTCGCTAAGTTTCTTAAATCTAATGCAGCTCTTGCCAACATTTGGCTTAACCCCATCTTTGTAGAGTTCTTTTTCGTAAACTTCGGCAATATATTTGTTCTTCTGAGTAGGATGTATCGCGCAAACATATAGACTGACATAGTTTTTCTGGCTTGCCAGCGATATGATTGGCCACTCCATTTCCCTGTTTTTGTAGTCTAGATAGTCAAATTTGCCATATCCAAGCATGTTGTAGGCAAACCACCGCTGCAGCGTAGGCGTAGTTTCCTTGATGAGATTATCAAGAGTCTCGATAATCTCACGTCGCTCATCATTTAGCATTGCAATGTATTCATCGTCATTTTTGGCACCGACGGGTTTGAACATATTCATTGTTTGGGCATCTTTCTCTAGGCAGCTGGCGGGGCTTTGCGTCCTGACTTCTTATTTACTTCATTGGCAGTAATCATAGCGTTGCGTAATTGGTCAGAAATATCATTCATCCCTGATGGTGAGTGCGGTATTAAGATTGTGTTGCTGTTGCTGCCAAGGCCAACATCTTTTAAGGTGTCGAAATACTGAGTCATCAACACCAAGTTCATCACATCTTGAGAACTAGTGCCGTCTACTGACTGCTTGAACTCAGTCACCGACTCCTCTAGCCCTTTGACTATTGCGGTTCGCTGATCAGCGATACCCTTACCAGATAGCGCCTTACTCTCGGCCTCAGCCTCAGCGGCCTTCACGACCCTTATCTTGTCAGCTTCTGCTTCCTCGACCGCTGCTACCCTGAGACGCTGCGCAGCATTTATCTTATTCATCGACTGCTTCACATTCGCATCTGGATCGATATCTGTCACAAGCGTTTTAACAATCCCATATCCAAAGTCATCCATTATCGCTTCTAACTCTGTTTTTACTGCTTGGGCAATATCGTCTTTAGTTTCAAAAACATCATCAAGAATAATGTTTGGGACGCGGGCCCTAACAACATCGTAGACATAGCTAGTTATCTGAGCTTCGGTATTTTGCAGCTTATAAAAAGCGTCGCTGATTTTCTCAGGAATAACGTAGTATTGGACACTAACAATTACAAATACGAACACATTATCTTTTGTCTTAGTTTCTACTCTGACATCGAGCTGCCTAACTCTCAAGCTGATGCGACCGGCTATTCGGTCAATCAGCGGTATTTTGAAGTTCAAGCCTGCGCCCGCAATACGCTTGAACCTGCCAAACCTCTCAACAACAGCAGCTGTCTGCTGCCTCACTGTGAATAATCCAGTAATAACGATTACTACTGCCCCAATTAACAATAAATATCCCATGCAGACCTCCTCTAATGAACTTAAGTATAGGACATAAGCCTAAAAGTTGTCTCATATAAACTTGGTTATACCCTCTGTATGTAGCGGAACGTGAGATAGCTAACAAGAGATGGCGAGGCGAAACGCATTGGGTTCGACCCTCACTTACTCATTACGTGAGAAAGCAAAAAGCCAGCATGAATGCTGACTTTCTCCTTCTTGGCGGAGAGGGTGGGATTCGAACCCACGGTACCCTTGCGGGCACGACGGTTTTC
>CAYGOR010000060.1:0-4059 GCA_964351635.1 uncultured Candidatus Saccharibacteria bacterium | reverse complement strand
CATTCCGAGTAAAGGTTGACCACGAAACTGGTCAGACCATCATCAGCGGTATGGGTGAGCTTCACTTGGAAATTCTCGTGGATAGAATGAAGCGCGAATTTAACGTTGAAGCCAACATTGGTGCGCCCCAAGTGGCATATCGAGAAACAATCCGTAAAGACGGTGTAGAAATCCAAGGTAAATTCATCAAGCAGTCAGGTGGACGCGGTCAGTACGGTGACGTATGGCTTCGACTTTCACAGAATACAGTTGGTGAAGGATTTGAATTTATTAACTCCATCAAGGGTGGATCTGTTCCGCAAGAGTACATCAAGCCAGTGCAGCAAGGTATCGAAGAAGCTATGGCTAACGGTGTCTTAGCAGGCTTCCCTGTAGTTGATGTAAAAGCCGAGCTATATGATGGTTCGTACCACGATGTAGACTCTAACGAAATGGCCTTTAAGGTAGCGGGATCAATGGCGTTGCAAGACGGTGTTAAAGCTGCTAGCCCAGTGATATTGGAACCCGTTATGAAGGTTGTCGTTGTTACTCCTGAAGAATTTATGGGTGACGTTATCGGTGATCTTAACAGTAAGCGTGGTCGTGTTGAATCGATGGAAGACTTGTCAGCTGGAGTTAAGGAAATTACTGCATTCGTGCCTCTAGGTGAAATGTTTGGTTACACAACTAACTTGCGGTCAATGACTGCCGGCCGAGCAAGCTCATCAATGGAGCTTGATCACTATGCAGACGTGCCAAACCACGTTGCCGAAGCTATCATCGCCCAAAACGCGAAATAATTTTAACTAAGTTTAATGTTAGCAATATGCAAGACTTTATAGGAACGTTTTTAGCATACTTAATATTTAGTATTCTTTCACCGTTTGTGATTGTTCCTTTGTTGCTCAGTATTATATTTGTATATGTTGATCGTAAACTTGACGAGAAAGCTATGGACAGATTTTCCAAAGTTGTAATCGTGACGATAATAGTTTACTTTGTAATAATTACCGCTTTAACTGCAGTTTCTATTAGAAATGGAACCTCAATATCAAACTTTGGACCAAGTTAAGACACTAGACTTGATTGAACGGGTTCATTGCTCTATAATTAACACCTGTAACTCGCGTGAGGGCTTTGTTTAAGTTACGCCTTGAAAAGGCAGAACAAAAGCAATATGGATCGCGAAAAGCAATTTATATAAATTAATCTACCAATAGGAGAAATAATGGCAGATTTTGACAGGTCAAAGCCTCACGTCAACGTCGGTACTATGGGACACGTTGACCATGGTAAGACAACTCTAACAGCAGCAATCACTATGACGCTTTCTAAGCGACTTCCGAGTGATGTTAACAAAGCAATAAATTACGATGAAATCGACAATGCTCCAGAAGAAAAAGCACGTGGTATCACCATTGCTACTTCTCACCAAGAGTATGAATCAGAGAAGCGACACTACGCTCACGTCGACATGCCAGGTCACGCTGACTATGTTAAGAACATGATCACCGGTGCAGCTCAGGTTGACGGTGCGGTACTTGTAGTATCAGCAGCTGATGGACCGATGCCTCAAACTCGTGAGCACGTTCTACTTGCTAAGCAAGTTGGTGTTCCTAAGATCGTTGTGTTCCTTAACAAGATGGACATGGCTGACGAAGAACTAGTAGAACTAGTAGAAATGGATGTTCGTGAACTTCTAAGCAAGTACGACTTCGATGGTGATAATACACCAGTTATTAAGGGTTCTGCTCTTAAGGCTGTTGAAGGTGACGAAAAGTATATGGATGCTGTCATGGAACTCGTTAAGGCTATGGATGATTACATCGAAGAGCCTAAGCGTGATCTAGACAAAGATTTCCTAATGCCAGTTGAAGACGTGTTCTCGATCAAAGGTCGTGGAACAGTAGCAACAGGTCGTGTTGAAAGCGGTGTAGTTAAGGTTAATGACGAAGTAGAAATCGTTGGTATCCGAGATACTAAGAAATCAGTTGTTACTGGTATCGAAGCATTCAAGAAGTCACTCGATCAGGGACAAGCTGGCGATAACGCTGGAATCTTGCTCCGTGGTATTGAGCGAGATGATATCGAGCGCGGACAAGTTCTATGTAAGCCAGGATCAATCACTCCACATACTGAGTTTGATGCTGAAGTTTACGTACTTACCAAAGAAGAAGGTGGACGTCACACTCCATTCTTCAAGGGCTATAAGCCACAGTTCTACTTCCGTACTACGGACGTAACTGGTGAGGTTGAATTGCCAGCAGACAAAGAAATGGTCATGCCTGGAGACACAATCACTTTCAAGGTAACGTTGCAATCTCCGATCGCTATGGATCAGGGACTTCGCTTCGCTATTCGTGAAGGTGGCCGCACAGTAGGTGCTGGTGTTGTTACTAAGATTACTAAATAGTAGTTTTATAGCACACGATAAAAGCTCCGGGATTATTCTCGGAGCTTTTAATTTTAGTTAGCCAGTACCTATAAGTATTAAGCCTATTCAGTATGACATGTGCATATTGCCTAAAAAATATCCTTTACAATTGTAGCGGTAATTGTATAATTGGTACTACTTATAAATCGCGTGTGAATAAAAGTCGTCTCAGAAACTCGAATCAAAGCCTGAGAAGATGTTACACCGCACAATAATGAACTAGGAGTTCTATTATGGCAGAAGCCAAGAAAACAGCAGCTAAGAAGACTGCACCAGCGCCAAAAAAAGACCAGAAACAGCGAATTCGGATCAGGCTCAAAGCCTATGATCACAAGGTAATTGACCAGTCTGCAAAACAAATCGTAGACACTGCTATTCGCACAGGTGCGAAAATCGCAGGACCGATACCACTTCCTACACGGAAAAGCACCTTCACGGTTGTTAAAAGCCCTCATGTATACAAAAAAGGCCGTGAGCAGTTTGAAATGAGAGTGCACAAACGACTTATTGACGTGCTGGAACCTACGCCTAAGACGATTGATAGCCTAATGAACCTATCATTGCCTGCAGGTTGCGACGCCGAAATCAAAATGTAGTCGAGATGCATGAAAACGTTAGATGTATCGCCTGAATACTGGGAAAGATACCGTGGGGCGCTAACAGCTGCCACAGAACTGCAGATACAAGACTGGATCTCAACTTTCGGAGTGTATTCCTATAGGCTAACAACAGCTGTTGATCCGTATATCGGCATTCCCGCCTGGGATCGAGCCGATGATAGGCCAGCTTCCATACCCGATCCACAATACCTAGATGATCAGGGCAAGGTTAAGAATATCGGCCCGTTCACTATAGCTCAAGTGCTAACTTCCGATAAGCTGCGCCCATACGCACCTAGACTGCGAGATCCTTCCGAGCATCCAGCTGGGAGCATACACGCTACATGCTTTTTTATAAGCGAACGATACCAAACTGTAAATTACCTTGAATTTAACGCAAAAGGACCACCCAGAGAAGAAGGCGTATACCGGTACGAGTTAATCGAATCTATGGAATCTCTTTTAAGATGCTTATGATACTATTTAGCAATGGGTAAAAAACAAAAGGAATCTGATTCGGCGTATTTTTTAAAACTAGTTATTTACTTGATACTTGGTGCTCAGTGGCTAAGAATTGAGAATTTATCTGAAGGCTGGTCATTTCCGCTTCCGATAGGGCTGATAATTGGATTATGGTTTGCATCTCACGATCATTTCCAGATAGACCGAAAAATCGAATATGCATTACTGCTGGTTTCTGCATTCATAGCATTCTGGCTTCCAGTGGGTGTTTTCGTAGAAATTTGATAACCTAATCATGTGAAGAGACCAAGACCAGTACTACTGACAGGATTACTCGTGAGTACTTCGTGGTACCCACTTACAAGCTTACATAATGAGGAATACGTATCATGCAGACACTCATCTCCGGTATTTGATGACTTTTATATAGCTCCTAAAAACCCTTATCCACTAGTTAGATATATAGGATCGGCTGGTATTTCTGGCGGGCTAGTAGATAAAGAAACTGGATGTCTGTTGGCGTAGAATGTACAACGTATTGACATCTGTTAGTATTTTCTGATAAGATGTTATGAATCGCTAAAA
>CAYGOR010000059.1:3601-4221 GCA_964351635.1 uncultured Candidatus Saccharibacteria bacterium | reverse complement strand
TATTCTTCTGACTGAAAGGTGAGTTTGGTTCTGAAAGACCAATTATCATTTAGTATTTTATTGGCAGACTGTATGTATTCATCTGTAGATCTATAGATGTTATCTCTGGGTAGCTCAATGAACACAGCGCTACCTATAGTCGCATTCACAGACAGCAGGCCTAAGATGATGATTACAATACTAAGACTAAATATGTGATTACGCATAATAACAAGCTTTGATTTCTTATCTTTGCCAAAGGATTCTTTTACGGGCTTTAGGCTTACCTTTGAGGGCTTTTGTCTGCTTTGGCTGGAAATTCTTCCTCTATAGTAATTTTGCGTAGATTTAACATTCTTATTAGGTTGAATAGATCTATCAGGAGATCTTCTTGTGTTTTTCTTAAACAACTTCACTGCTTTATCCTAGCTCAACTAAAATTTTGGCTACGCGCTCTGATGCATCGGTAAATACACTTTTCTTAAGGTTATTGGCCAGTTCACGCCGCTCAGCATTATTTTCAAATAATCTAGTTATGACTTTTTCTAATTCAATGCCCGTAAGCTGGTCTTCTTGAATTACTTCGACTGCCTCCGATTCCTTAAGAGCTGCTGCATTTTTCAGCTGATGCCCTCCAGCAA
>CAYGOR010000059.1:0-3529 GCA_964351635.1 uncultured Candidatus Saccharibacteria bacterium | reverse complement strand
CGCGGCGCTCAACTTCGCCATATCCTCACTAAACGCTTCAACAACCAAGCTATTATTCGAAAGACTCAGCCCCTTTTTCTCATAAAGCATCTTAGTCTGATCAAATAATTTTGCTCCAGTTAAGTGGACGATTTTAACGCCGTTATTTATCAGCTCAACAGCAGCATCGACGCTAGCCTCGTTTATCTTCTTAGACCCTAGTCCACCTCCGGTAATAAGCACTACGTGATCATCTGCTGCATAGCCGAGTTCTTGCTTAGCCGCGATTTTAAGATCTGTGGTAACGGGGACAAAACTTGATCTAATAGGAACCCCGACTTGCTGTATCTTAGTTTGGTCATACTCATTGTAGTTCGACGCTGGAAGTGCAGTTAAGTGTTTATTGGCTCGCTTGGCTATAATCCTATGAGCTAGGCTAACCATTGCGTCCGAATCATGTGTTACATAAGGTAATTCTAGCTTTCCAGCCGCCAATCCTACACTCGCACAAACATAACCACCATTCATAAACAACGCGTTAGGTTTCAGACTCTTTAGTATTTTTCTAGATGCTCTATAACCGTTCAAGAAGCGGAAAAAATCACGACTATTTAAAAATAATGTCTTAAAATCAACCAAACGCCTAGGCAGCGACTCTCCATGGTAACGGCGGAATTTACCAGCCGTAACTTCTATGGTGTCATCTATCACATTACTACCGCGCGTAATTCGATTTAGCGGGTCACCCTTATGACCGATATGTATTATGCGGCAGTCTTTGTCCTTAGACTTTAGTTCTTCTGCTACAGGGATAAGGGGCATGATGTGCCCACCAGACCCTCCGCCAACAAGAATATATACATTCTCATCCACGGCTGCTTAAACCTGCCCTACTAAATACTGGTCGTGAAGCAGAAGATTCAGCATGTGCTCGCGGCGACAAAGACTCGCCCTTGCGCATGGATAAATCGGTGTAACGCGATATCTGAAATACAATGCCTAAAGCAATCATTACAAATATAATACTCGTGCCGCCATAACTAACAAAAGGCAGAGTTATACCTTTAAGCGGGAGGAGTCCTAGCATGGCTGCAATATTGATAATCATCTGCACACTTAGCCATAGTAGTACCCCTGTTGCAATCAACCTCATATACTCTGTAGGAGCTGACTGAGCTATGTTATAAATTTTCTTAAAAAGAAGAAAAAATAGGCCTACCACTATAGTGCTGCCTATAAAGCCAAACTTTTCTGCTGTGATTGCAAATATCGAGTCGTTTGCAGGTTCAGGTAAATAACCATACGCCTGTACGCTACGACCCAAGCCTTTGCCGGCAACACCTCCGGAACCGACCGTAATAAGTGCCTGACATGCCTGGTAGCCTTCTGACTGGCAGTCTGCAGCGGGATTCAAGAAAGTCTGCACTCGTTCTCTGCGATAGGCACTAGACGTTATCGCGATTAATCCTGCGATCAACACTACAGAACCCACTATAAGGATATTCTTCATCGGTAGCCCGGCTATAAATGCCATGCCGCCAATAACGGCCATCATTACCGCAGCGGAACCAAGATCGCTTTGAAGTCCAGCAACTATTAGGATTACTCCGAACAAACATATTCCTAGCATTTGCAGGGTAGAGTTTGCAGACATTTTACGTTCTTGTCGACGAATCGTAAGAAGTTGAGCCAACCATAGCACCAGTGCCAGTTTGATTAACTCTGCAGCCTGAAAAGAGAAACCTCCTACCTGGATCCAACGGTGAGCACCGTTAATCTCGTCGCCTACGAACCGAACGGAAATAGCAAAAAATATAGCGATTAAAAGAATAATCGGCGTCCATTTCATCCACCTATGTAGTGAGACTTGGGACGCGATAAAAAAGGCGATTATACCCATTCCAATTGCAGTTAATTGTTTAGTTGAGAAATAATTTTCAGCCAGATCTTTGCCATTGGTCAAGCTAGGTCCGATAGCAAACACAACGACTGCTCCGATTGCTAGCAGTGATCCTGCAATAACCAAAAGCGAATAATCAGGCTTATGTTTCCTCATTACACCACTAGATTCTGCTTTACGTCTGTTGACTGGCCTGGATCTTAGTGACCCTATTGAGCGCTGTGAATATGTTGAGAAGTAGCCCATAAAGTATATTTTTTATTTTAGGTTTCTAGGCTCAAGTATAGCATTAATCAGATATCCTAGACACGTTAAAGTTATCCATCAACGCATTTGCAGTGGCGGCAAATATAGGTCGACCAGCGATTGAGCCTGCGTAGCCTGCAGCTTTAGGCTCGTTTGCACGAACAATTATCACATAATCTGGAGTATCTCCGCCGACAAAGCCGACATATGTACCATTGTAACGGTCATCATAATATCCGCCGGCAGGATTAGCGATCTCAGCGGTCCCAGTCTTTCCGCCAACTTGATATCCCTCGCGAACAACAGCACGGTTATTGTTTAATACTACATTTTCCATGAGGCTTCTTAGCTCCTCTGATACTGAATCCGACACCACATCATCCCTAACGATTTCGGGTGATTTTTCTGTAAATTCGCCGTCGCTGTCTACGCTTCCAGCAACAAGAGTGGGTTGATAATAAGTCCCCCCATTGACTGCAGCTGTAACCGCTGCTGCCATTTGCAATGGAGTAACTGTCATACCCTGTCCAAAACTAGTATTTGCATATCTGATATTTAACCCAAATCCATCATTTGGGTCTGGAACTATACCTTGTGCCTCTGTTGCCGATTCCTCGCTAGGTGGTCCTTGTTCTACCCCTGTTCTTTTACCAAACTGATAGTGCTCAGTCATATATTCATACCAAACCTCCCTTCCCTGCTGATTTAGCTCTCCCCCGCCCATTTGAGATAGTAACCAAGTCGCACCAGTATTTAGAGACAGTCTCAGTATGTCGGCCAGGCTTCTCGTACCTGATCCGCTGGATTCAACAACATTTTTAACTGTAGCACCATCTACTGTTATAAATCCTGGATCAAAGTAAGTCTGACCAGGAGAGACTGATCCACTATCCAAAGCAGCTGCGACGGTTAGTGTTTTCATGATCGAGCCCGGTTCAAGAGGTGAGCTTACCGCTGCATTTTGATACAGAGCCGCATCTTCTACTTCTGTAAACTTTGCCGGGTCATATGACGGATAATTTGCCATCGCCCTAATTGCACCACTATTTGCATCAAGCACAATAATCCCACCTGATTCACTACGAGCTTCTTTTAAGCCATTTTCAAGTATCTGTTCCACTTGCCGCTGCATCGATACATCTATTGTCAGCACAATGTTCTTACCGTCTACCGGGTCTTCTTGAATATTTCCTCCAGTTGCTAGTAGCGGCACATTGTTTTGGTCTGTTAGAGCTTTCAGTTGCCCTGCTTCACCGTCTAGGGCATCGTTCAAATTCTCTTCGATCCCGTACTGACCTTCCCCTGCATCATTCACAAACCCTAGAAGCTGGCCAGCGATTGAGCCTTGGATATAAACTCTTTGTGGCTGTTTTTCGTTTGTAAATATGCCTGGTAGCGCTAATT
>CAYGOR010000058.1:0-4694 GCA_964351635.1 uncultured Candidatus Saccharibacteria bacterium | reverse complement strand
AAATACTGATATAATGTAAAGATGAGGTATTGGAGTTTTTTGCTTCCAGTTAGTTTCTTAGTGCCTGTATTTGCCTACTTTTTGAATTATCATCAGATAGATCAAGCTACAGCTAATGAAGTTTTGTCGGCTAACATAAATAATTCTCAGCAAGCTGCTTCTGATCTGACGACAATAAATGATGTCAGAACCGGCCAAGGCATTAGCCCTGTTTCCATTGATGGCGGATTGCAGTCTACAGCAGAAAAGCGCGCAAATGAAATTGTTGACTCCAGGCGCTATCAGCATCTGCGAACCGACGGGTCATTTTACTTTGATTTGCTAGAAAACAAAGATAGGTGGTCGTGTGAAAATCTGCAGCTGCAAAGCAGTAAATCTCTTAAAGAAGCCACTGAGGCTTGGTTAAAAAGTCCAGGCCATAAGGGATGTTTGTTAAGTGAATCAACGACTAGGGCTGGTCTTGCCGTCAAAAAGTTCGATCGATTATCTATAGACGGCTCAATGAAAGACATATACGTCTTCGTAATGATTCTGCAGTAGTCTTATTTCTACTTTTCTACCCACTCACCCTCTGAGCGCTTTTCATATTTATTCTTTACTGCTGCCCAGGCTACGCGGTGAGCTGTTTCTTCTCTTGTGGAATCACCTTCACGGTCTGTAGCGTCTTTATATTGGTCGTATGCTGAGTTGAATGCTTCTTTGTATATATCTTGTGCATGCTCAGGCAAGCTATCTTTAACGCTATCTGGCAGCTCGTTGTTAGTATTGTATGGCATATTTACCCCCTTGTAATTGCTTGTACATAATTGGCGTTTTTACTCGCATCGGCGTGCAGCAGCGCTTTAATATCACCGCCAGATTTCAACACTTCCCGCGCTGAATTCTCTATGTTCATTAACTGGCGGGTGTTTGACGGCAAGGCAATCTTAAACCGCTGTTCCATACGCCGAACTACAGAATCGTAGGTCTTATGTATAAGGCTTATTGCCAACGTCGCAATACGTCCTTGCCGAGCAGCCTTCCTAATATGTGCCCCGCTAACCAGCAACTGTTGATTGTCCCTGTGTTTAGCTTTTTCTAGCATTTTCTGAAACATATTTTCCTGGTCCATTATTCTATTGCTCATCAGAGCCCAGCTTTTTTTCGCAATTTCGCCTATCTTAGCGTGCTGGTTATTGCCTTCGATAATTTGATCGTGGATATATCTATACTTAGAACGCTCACGGTATAGCGACGCCGTTTCAACATCTGCGGCAATGATTAAAGGCAAGTTACTGTTTTTTAGAGCATTCTTCCAAAGTACTTGATCAACTAGCCTAAGGTATTTGTCTTTGTCATTAATTGATTTATCTTTACGACCTCCGTGTCCGTGGGCATGAGCGTCATGCTCCCCACCTCTAGAAGTGCTATGTTGCTGCCTCTGTTGGTACTCATCAATGTGTAGCGCAGTCTCCATATCCCCAGGAAGTTCATCTGCTAGAGCCTGTTCTAGCCCTGATTGTGACCCCAAGAAATAGCGCGGTGCCTTGAAATTAAGCTCCAAAACATGATATTGGTATGCATCTGAGTGACCAGCCAGCAACGGCGAAATTATAAAATCGCCATTTACATGCACCGAATATTCAATTTCTAGCGGCAAGTCAAAGTAAGCCAGTTTATCCATTGCGGCATATATTGCCAGTCCATTGTCGCGTTTATTCCAAAACTCTTCATCAGCATGCAGTTTATGTAATTTTTCAACATGCCTTTTAATGTCACTCGGGCTGTATTTCATTTGTTCGAGAGTAGCAACGACATCTCTGATCGCATTCTTCATTCTAACTCTGTCAGCCTTTAGGTTGTGCGGTACGCTGATTCGATGCGTCGGCAAGAATATGCTAATTGCCTGACTATCTCCCCCAGGTGATTTTAGTAGTTGTTTAATGTCTTCTGAAGATGCATAGTGCATTAAAGTGCCCCCTTAGTTAGAGTTGTGACACTATCATTTCACGTATGCGGACCAGCTTCAGTTAGAAAGCTTACAGCCGCGAATAATCAACTTAATTATCCAGCTTATCTTGGACAACTTTATTTGTTAGATCAATCCCAACTATGTCTATATGTGGCTCATCTTCGCCAGGAGCTTCAAACACGTCGCTAATGCGATCGAACATTTCTCCAGGCGTTTCATGATCGGCAACAAGCCTCACGTCTTGTTCTTCAAGCCGTCTAGTGCGGGATATATCTTCCTCTGTCTGCACCCACCAAAGCTTTACGTCTGCATTGAGGCGCTCTGCCATGGCGTATTTTTCGTCTCGATGTACTCGTCTGTTCAAATTGGCGTCATAGACTACGCTGTGTCCTGATTGGAGCAAGTGCTCAACATTGTGGTCAATAAGTGCGTATAAATTGTCGTGCTCTTCCTGGGTAAATGTAGGTTCAGGAAAAAGCAATAATCGGAAGTCGTCTGAAGAAATGCGGATTGCACCTGTTTCTTTTTGAATCAACTTCGCGAGAGTTGTTTTACCTGAGCCAGGTAGTCCAACGAGCAAATGTAGTGTTGCCATGCTGGGTATTTTACATGAATCACTATCTATTTTATACAAACTGCCCCGTTTCGGCGGCACGCGACCAGGATTTTGACTTGGCAAATTCCTGGACAAAATCAACCCGCGACTGAAGTGAGCTGCTTTTCCGCTAAAAGCAAAAATAACCGCGCGGCAGGACATAAATGCCGAAAACGACTCTCTAGTTGCTTGTTTTCGGTTAGACTGCCGCTTGACTCGGCTATTTTTACTTCAACAGAAAGTGTCACTTCAGAGCGGGAATGGTGCGAAGCAGACTGCGCAGCCCATAGCTGCCACAGCTACAAGGCCGGAAATTTCCAATTTCCGCCTGTCTCGCTCTGAGAAAACTCTGTCTCTCAGGCGAAAAACTATCGAGTCATTCCCGAGGACCAGTCAGTAACAAGTAACTAGTAAAGCCGTTGCTGACCGCTTGCGTCCCGCAGGGACGGTAGTTTTTCGCTTGAGCGACAAGACGTTTCGCCAGCTACGAGCGGGGTTTTTGCATCCTTTTTGACCTGTAGCAAAAAGGATGGCTGGGTGCGGGCAGGCATCGTCCGCTTGCATCAACTAAATCAAAAGAAAGAAGAGTTTATTCTCTCGTGAAGTCAGCTTTATGAAACAAGTAAAAGCAAGGCAGTAATGTAACGCCGAAGATTATCCAGACAATCCTGAACCAGCCATCTCCTAGCGTTGTACCTAGCCTCAAACCATGCACAAATATAACTGTCATTGCCAGGCTTTGAGCTATTGATACTAGCCACCAATATTTGCTGACCCAATCTATACTTTTAGCTCGCTCGAAGAACTCGAAGCTAAGGAAAATTGTTAATCCGATAGTGCCTAGGAACACGGCTAATCTTAAACTTTCTCCTACGTAATTAACAAAACTCTCAGGTGGGAGTCCTTGATTATTCTGAAACTGGACTAATGCCAGCAACCCAGGGTGTAGTAGCAAGAATGCTAAAACAAAAAATCCGGAAATGCGGCTATATTTTTCATTCTTTTCTACCCCACTTTTCAGGCGCACATAGCCAGTAATGTAGTGTGTCCACATAACTAGCCAAGCGCTGATACCAAGTAGCGGAAACCACTGGTATGCGGTCAAAGATCCGAGGCTCCAATTAACGGTTTGTCCCCAAGCAATAAAACTTAAAATCAGAACACCGATGAATAAAGTCCAAGTAAATCGATTGAAAGTTTTTTGTTGCATAAGACTCCTATATATACATAAGCGTATCACAAAATCAGCACTCAAAGTATTAGTCTAGTAAATATACTTGTCTAGTTATTAAACTAGTTTATAATGTATAGCACTATGAAATCTAATATCCCTGAAGGTAAGCTACTAAATCTCTACAGAGCCTTTTTTATCCTTGGTGATAGTGCCACTCTTAAAATTGTTTATGAGCTAGAGCGTTACGGAGAGAAAAACTTCTCCGAGCTGCGCGATGAACTGGAAATAAACCCAGCTACCCTGTCAAAGAAACTGAAGCTGCTTCTAGAATCGGGTCTGATTGCCGCTGATAGAACCCACGACCATTTGAGGGTTTACTACTCTTTAAATAATCACCAGAAACCTTTGCGCCGATTCCTGGACTCACTAGAACGCCTAGCGGGAGAGCTTTGATGTCGGGTAGTAATTTATTAGTGCGAAGAGGTGAAGGTTTCCTCGAAGGAGATCCATATAGAATGTTCGTTGATCTGCTGCCAGATTTGCGAAACTACGCTCGGGAGGCTATTAAATTAGCCTATTCATATCGCCCTGAACCTGTAGTGGTGGGCAGTGCTGCGTTTTCGATCGTAGCAGGTACTGAGTTTTGGGCTGTTACCATTGGGTATAACACAAAGGCTGAGCATGACGAAAAAAGCTGCGCTGAAAAAAAGGATCTCGAGGCTGCCGAGGATGAGGGTATGACTGAAACAATAGGCATGTTTAACGCGAGTGACAACTCTAAAGAGCAGAACGCAAGCATAACTGATATTCCGAGCCTTAATTTACCTCCTTGTGATGTCTGCCACGGTGATTTTGAGGTGCATCCAGTAGCTAGGCCTAATATGCTTATTGCCACTGGTGGCCTTAAACACGACACTGTACAGATAAATACGGCAGAAAGATTTCGCAGGTTACAGACTGATGAGCCAGACCTC
>CAYGOR010000057.1:0-4782 GCA_964351635.1 uncultured Candidatus Saccharibacteria bacterium | reverse complement strand
CCTGACATTTTTTACGGAACTGAACATCACCGACGCTTAATGCTTCATCGACAATAAGTATGTCTGGGTTAACACTGGCGTTTATCGCAAAGCCGAGTCGAGCGCGCATACCACTAGAATAAGTCCTTGCAGGTTGATCAATATATTCACCAATTTCAGCAAATTCAATAATACTTTCTTCAAGCTCTCTAATCTCAGGAGTTTTAAGTCCGAGTAAGCGTGCACGTAGATAAATATTTTCACGACCAGTCACTTCCATATCGAACCCAGCGGTCAGCTCAAGCAGGGCACTAACTCGCCCATTAATCTCTACGTGGCCACTCGTTGGCTCTAAGACACCGGTAATAATTTTCAATAGCGTGGACTTTCCAGCACCGTTTCTTCCTAGAATAGCGACACCTTCACCCTTTTTGACGGTCAGGGATATATTGTTGTTGGCTTTTTTAATTACTGGCTTTGTACGGTTTGTAAAGATAGACAGAAGCTTGGTTTTCTCGTTTTTGTACAAACGGTACTGCTTCGATACGTTATGTAGCTCAATCGCTGAGTTGTCTTTGTTCATAACGAGTCCACCATAACTTTGTGCGATCTTTTATATACGTATAGTCCAACAACTAGCATGATCACGATTGTGATGAGGAATTTCCAAAGTGCCCAAGAGTCTTCGTAGAACCATTCACCATACAACAAGCTTTTCCGGTATCCCTCTATGATAAACACAAAAGGATTTAACAGTAGTATAGTTTTTGCGATACCGTCTGATAGCAAAGGTATACTAAACAAAATTCCTGACATCCAGAATAGGGTTTGAGTGACAGTATTTATTAGACTCTCGAAGTCTTTACTTATTGTTGCTATTGGAGCTATAAGGTAGCTCCAGCTGAGCATCATAACGACCATCAATAACGCGTACAGTGGAAGTTGTAGTATTTGGATTGGAATAGAATTGCCTTGGATAAGAACAATAACAAAAATTATTATTCCTAAAATAATGTTAACGAAAAGAGCAGAAAGCGCGATAAAAGTTGGGATAGTTATAACAGGGAACTTTACCTTTGAAACAAGATATTTATATCGCTTAAAACAACGTGTGCCAGCGTTCAACATATCTTTTATAAAAAACCACGCAAGCATTCCAACTACTAGCCAAGATACAAAGTCAGCTCCCTGCACATCATTTCCAGAGCGGAGTCCCTTGCTGAGAACAAACCAGTATACAAATATCATCACAGCAGGCTTAATGATTGCCCACGCCCAACCTAGCATAGATCCACTATATGTCTTTTTTAGGTCCAGAGCAGCTAACCAAAAAATCTGTGAACCAGCCTTTTTATGCTCATTAATTACATGTTTTAGCATTTCATATCGATTATACCCATTTATAATAACAAGCTGATATAAATTTTTGATTAACAGATGAGTTTTACTGTGTAGCGCGCCTAACCTGGACGGGTAAACAGCTATAGTCTGTGTGCTATAATCAATTATCAAAGTATTTTAGAAATCTGTTGTACAACAGCTAAGGAGCTGTGACAGCTTGAATCCAGGAGCTTTATGGTAATCAAAACAGCAGCAAAATTAGCTGTTCAGTCTGCAGGGAAAAGGTCAAAGTTTGTTAATCGCATACTTAAAAAAAGAGGCCAAAAAAAACGAGACTTAAAGTATTCTGAGATTTCTGAATCTTTCAAACATGACAACAAGTCAGTAGTCTTTATGTCGTTTATGGGTAGGCAGTACTCTGATTCTCCAAAAGCAATTTTTGCAGAAATGGTAAATGACGAAAAGTATAGCGAGTGGAGGTTTGTATGGGCTCTAAAGAAGTCAGCCATTAAGAGATGCAGGATTGAGAAGAAGCTCCTATTGAGTATTGATAACATTGTGAAACTTCCTCCAGCAATAAAGTCTTATCTTGAACAGCTTAATCGAATGGAGATAGTTAAGTATAGATCTGAACAGCATTATCTAGCACTGGCTGAGTCAAAATATTGGGTAAGTAATTCTAGAATTCCTGATGAAGTCATTCCCAAAAAGGGTCAGATATACCTGCAGACTTGGCACGGCACCCCTTTGAAAAGACTAGGGGCAGATATCGAGAATGATAATCCCCATCCCACCAGGAGTAATGTAGAATTGCAAGAATGGTATACACTTGAGGCGAAAAAATGGACTTATGCACTAGCTCAAAACGAATACGGCGCTAGAATTATGAGTTCAGCATTTAACTTAAAGGATATTGGCAAAGAGAATGTTGTTCTAACAGAGGGATATCCACGAAATGACTATTTATCTACATATAATAACGAAGAAATTAAAAGAGTAAAGTCGGCTTTAGGAATACCGACAGACAAAAAAATAGCTCTATATGCACCAACATATAGAGACGATCAGCATAACCTAGGAGATGGCTATGGTTATTCATTAGGCTGTGACTTTGAAAAACTACAAGAACAGTTGGGTCAAGAGTGGGTAGTTTTGTTTAGGGCTCATTATTTTGTAGCACGAAATTTTAATTTTAGTGAATTTGAAGGATTTATTCACGATGTTAGCGGGCATGATGATATTAACGAGTTGTATATATTATCCGATGTATTAATAACCGACTATTCTAGTATGTTTTTTGATTACGTTAACCTGCAAAGACCAATTATTTTTTATATGTACGATTTAGATCATTATGTAAATAGCTTGAGAGGTCTTTACTTGACGCTAGAAGAGCTTCCAGGGGAGGTCATAGAGGATGAAGATAGTCTTATCGATCGATTAGATAACTTTAGTAGCTATAGAGAAAAATGGGGAAAAAGAGCGAAATCGTTCAGCAATAAATATAATGTAAAGGATGATGGTGAAGTATCGAAACGCGTTTTAAGCGAGATTATAGACAAGGAGGACATCTAAAATGAATACAAAAGTAATTATACTAGCAGCAGGAGTTGGATCAAGACTTGCACCAATTAGCACTACAATACCAAAGTCTTTAACTAAGGTAGCGGGTAAAGAAATCGTCGACTATCAGATTAGTGGGTATTTGAACGCAGGCATAAATGAGAAAGACATTACTGTTGTTGCAGGTTATAAATCTGAAATGATGGTTGATTTTTTTAAGACTAACTATCCGCAAGTATCTGTTTTAGAAAATAAGGACTATAACAAGACAAACAATATGTACTCGCTCTATATGGCGTTAAATGAACTCGCAAAAGAAGATTTTGATGTCTTGTTTATAAACAATGCAGATTGCACATACGATTTAGAAATAATTAATGATCTGTTAGAAAGTTCTGCAAAGAATGCAATAGCTGCTGAAGTTGGAGTTTTTAATGACGAATCAATGAAGCTTGTTGCGGATTCTTCTAGCGGAAAACTACAAGATATTGCGAAGACTATCACAGAGGATAAAGCTTTTGGTCTATCAATTGATTTATACAAAATATCTAAAGATGCGGTAAATAGCTTACACACCATTGTTAAGCGCTACATAGAGAAGGATAAGGACCTAAATCAGTGGACAGAAGTAGCGTTTCCCGAACTATTCTCGAAAGAAGATTTTGTAGCCCATGACATAAAAGGCGGTCGTTGGTTCGAGATTGATAATCTAGAAGACCTTCTCAATGCAGATAAGTTATTTTCAGACTTTGATCCAACCAAAAAAGACGCGTTTATACTAGACATTGACGGTACTCTTTTCATTGGTGACGAGCCAATTCAACCTGCGGTAGACTGGGTAACCAATAATTCTACACAAGAGTTTTATTTCTTAACTAACAACACGTCCCGAGTACCAAGTGAATATGTGAAGAAACTTGCTAAAGGCGGAATCAAGACCGACGAAGAACATATAACAACACCACTGTATGCTCTATCTGACTACATTAAGGACAATGATTTTACGAGCGTATACCTTGTTGCAAATAATCAAGTAACTGAATATATGAAGTCAGTGCATCCTAACGTGTCTTTTGAATATGATTTTGAAAACAATGAAGTTGTGGTGCTCACATATGACACTGAAATTAATTACGAAAAGCTAAAAAATGTCTGTGTACTGCTTAACAATAAGTCTGTTGAATACGTTGCAACGCACTCAGATGTATTTTGCCCAACACCACTAGGTGGGGTGCCAGACATTGGGTCTTACATTCAACTAATCGAAGCGGTTACTAGTAAACACCCGTATACGTACTTCGGAAAACCTGACGCTAACCTTGTAAAACCACTTATCAAGAAATATAGTGCAGATAAACTGGCCGTTGCAGGCGATAGACTTTACACTGACAAGAAGTTAGCTGACAACGCCGATATTGACTTTATTTGTGTACTATCTGGTGAGACAGATAGAGCAGCACTTGCTGTAGAGGATGTTGGAAAGTATCCTGCAATAGTAGTTAAGAATCTTGGTGAACTGTAGTATATAGTTAGCCTGAGTTATTTCCAGCGGTACCTATAGAACATCTGTCCGTCTTTATCTACGGCAAAGATTCTTGGTCGGTCGTTTGCAGTGCTAATCCCAGCCGTCGCATTTGACCAGTTAGATCCTCCTGCATGAGTTGCCCAGCTACCCCATTTACCACCAAAGGTTCCTCGACGAACACGGAGCTTACCGCTATCAGTGATTGCTGTTAGAGTGAACGAACCATCTTCGCCAGTTGTTAGGCTAGGGGCTGCCTCAGTTGACCAGTCATCTCCACCGGCAATTGTTATCCAGTCAGACCAGCCGTCATTGGCTGTCAGGTACCTATAGAACATCTGTCCGTCTTTATCTACGGCAAAGATTCTTGGTCGGTC
>CAYGOR010000056.1:4485-4798 GCA_964351635.1 uncultured Candidatus Saccharibacteria bacterium | reverse complement strand
GGCGGTGTTGGAGGTTTAGGGGTGGTTTTTTGTTTTATCCTAGATTGTCCTTGGTTTCATGATATTGCAAAATAACAGTGGTTATATGTATCGAACTCAGAGTTAACTCGGAGTTATCTCCGCTTTTCCCACCCCTATTTTACCTAATCGTTAAGTTGTGGTCTGCTGGTAAATTTAACTCACAACCTAGATTTACTAACGCGCCTGCAATTATGCTTTCACATGTTTTTTTAGAGAGTTCACTCGACATTCTGAAGCCACTTGGTCTTAGATTACGCCCAGATACATTTCCTGATTGGTATCTCACATCGTA
>CAYGOR010000056.1:1378-4445 GCA_964351635.1 uncultured Candidatus Saccharibacteria bacterium | reverse complement strand
CTACTATATAGTCTCCAGCGAATGCGGTGGCGTCTCCTACGACATCCGCAAGCTTACCAGCTAAGCGAACGACTCTTTGTTGCGGTTCTTCACTCATCGCACGTGAATCAAGTTTTAAAATTAAAGCTTCTGCCATATTTATCCTTATTTGCTCAGATGATAGTATCTAAACTGCATTTTTGCAAGCATGAGGGGGATGGGTTTTGGTTTTTTTCGCTAGTCGAACTATCTAGCCTAATTGCTCAGCTGCTTGTTTTACATATGCTATTGTTGGATCGTGTAGAGGTTGCCATATATTTCGTATCGTATTTCGTCCCTGCTCTGTCACCGAACTATAGCCAGTTTCTGTTAGCTCCACTGCAACAACGTCTGAACTTCTTTCAAATGAGAAAGTAGTATTATGATAGTATCTATAGGAATAACCCAGAGAGGCTGGCAACCCCGCTGCATACACTCTGTCCTCTGGTCTTTCTAGGTGCAAAAAATGACTGGGCTGTGGTTTGACACTCATCGCAACATTGTAACCCTCCAGAGGAATCTGGTGTTTAAACACCGGCAAACCCTTTTTTCTTCGAACAGGTTCAGTGCCATGTAAAAAACTTATTGCTAATAACGCACTCGCGGCTAGTGCTACAACCTCAGCTGGGTTCTCATATAATCTATCTTCTGCATCTAAAAATTCATCAAGGTGTATCATCAAATGAAAATAGCCCATAACTACAAACTTTGCAAGCATGAGGGGGATGGTTTTTGGGGAGTGAGTGTAAGGGTTTTTGAGTTAGGAGGTTCTTTTTGTTTAGTAGTTCTGGTCTTATCTAGTAATTCCGGACTTCCAGCAGGATTACGTACAGCCACCATTGTTTCATGGCCTGAGTATACCAAAATAAATTCTTGCGACTCTCATGCCCGCTGCAGCCTAATCACGACATTCTAACATTCGTGCGAACGTTAGAATGTTAATTTTGGAGTAGCTTCCAATCGTTACCTGCTATTTCGCTACCTAGGACTGTCTTGCCGAGATAAGAATCGATATCATCTGGGGCAAATTGTACCCCATGTATCCCTTCCCATTCTCTAGACAACCGAACAAATGGATAATAGAATGAACGCGCTGCATGCTCAGTAGGCATAGAGCTCCCTGGCTCTAATATGTATATTATTGTTTCCCTGGTAAGCCTATTCACAACATCGATTTCTGGGCTACCAGTCGGAATTAGACCAAGCACGTGAGCCCGAAAATAGCTACGATACTTCGAGTTAGTTCCCTTTCTATGGGGTCTACCCTCACTTAACCATTTCATGTCTTGTTGGCACATCTCACCACACAATGCAAAATGTTGAAGATTTAGCGAAGAATAAATCTCTAAAAAATCCCACCATTCATCTTCCATTTCTTCGGTGCGAGTAAGGTTTTCAAGAGAGTCTAAATTCCGAATAATATCTTTAAAGATATCCCATATTTCAATTATCCTCTCGTCGAGTCTTTCATCAGTCATTTCAATGTGCTGTTTTGGAGGATAGAATTTTTTCGTATCTAATTCCATGCTGTCAACAGTTTCCACTATGGTTTCTTGACTCCCCATCTCATAACTCATGATTTTAAGTGCTGTTGCCTGCATCAAGAATTGTATAGGAGGTGATCCGTTTGACTGGGGGAAAGATACCCGAAAGACCTTTTCTAATCGGTCCTCTAATACTTCCTTGTTGAGACCCAGGTTCAGTGGCGGCATTCGATCGTTTATAAAGTCTGCATATTCTCTGGTCGCAAACGTAAGCTGCTCCGTGGCATCCATGTAGTACGGAACGATTTCCATTGACCGCTCAGGTGTTAAATCCGTCTCACTCATAAAATAACTGTAATTCAGAATAGTAAATTTGCAAGCATGAGGGGTATGGGTTTTCTTGCAAGTTCTAAAGTCTACAATGCTACAAGCTGTCTAGTTTAAGTGCTATTGTGCTATCTGTAACATCGCCTCCTGGAGCAAACATTGCCCTACTCACACGAAACGGTGGAACCTGCTCTGCGAATAGAGTATTAAGAACCTGAATATGTCGTGGGTTTGCTAAGAAACCCCCTGCATCCCCAGCATAACCAAATCTTAGCTCGACGACAGTTGGTAAAGCCGTAGTGCCTAGATCATCAGTAACCATACGGGCTATCTGCTCATAACTCTCACCTTCGCCTTCGGCTGTTAGCTCAATCATCTATTTAACTCCTTATTACGGCAATAATGACAGAGTTTCAGTAACTTATGCAAGCATGAGGGTAATAAGAATTATTTTAGGGATTTGTAGGTAGAGAGGATTGCTTTTAGAAGTTCTGTGTTCAGATGGTTTTTCTCGGCTATGTCGGCGAAAAGTTTTAGGTCTTTTTCTGGAACTTGGCTTGGTGCGTAGTCCTCACCTGCTGTCATCATTTCTTTCATGTCTTCTTCCCAGACTTTTCCAAAGTTATCTTCAGATTGTTCTACCATAAAGTTATAAATCGAGTCCATATCTGGTGTGTGCGGCCGCAAAATCCTGGTAGCCTCAGCGGCGACTGCAATGTTTGCGTAGCGGCACATGTTGAATACTATTTTTGCTAATGTCGCAGACGGCACGCCGCCCATGTATTCAACCCTATTGGACATGTGTGCCAATAGTTCTCTTTGAGACTCAAAAGTCTCTTTATCTCCTTCAACGATAAAATGAAGTGTTTTATCAATCGCTGAGTTCTTGCCGCCAATCATCGGTGCACTCAAAAATTTCTTCCCTGCGCTTTTAATAGTTTTTGCAAAATCCAATGCTATTTCTGGAGTCAAAGTGCTTGTTTCTATAATTTTCTCGACCTTATCACTATTAAGAAGTTCTGCTATCACTTCACTGCTTGCATCAGGATTTGGCAAACATAAAATAACTACACTACACTTAGCGATTTCGCTAACAGATTTAGCTACTTCCATACCCTCTTTTTCAAGGTCAATGGACTTAACATTATCTACATCAAAACCAGTAACAGCAACCCCTGCACTCAGCAGATTGTTAACCATTCCTGCACCCATGTTACCTAAACCAACAAACCCAACAT
>CAYGOR010000056.1:0-1368 GCA_964351635.1 uncultured Candidatus Saccharibacteria bacterium | reverse complement strand
TTTCTTGCGCTGAATTAAATTCGCCTGCTCCAGCACCTTGATGTGCTTGTGTATCGCTGGTAGTGAGAGACTTCGCGCATCAGCCAGTTGGCTAATGGATCTAGGCTGCAAACTGAGCTCGTAGATAATAGCTCGGCGGTGATCATTCGCCACCGCTTCAAACAAATTATCTAACTCCTCTGGACTGCATTTCATACTTAACCTATGAGTTAAGTATATATTATCATTCTCAATTATCAAGTGTAAATATGTAATTCAAAGGTGAATGCTAACAAGCACTGTGAGTTTATGCTGAGGCCGTTTGAGAAATTGGAACTATTGCTTCGCGTAGGGCAGCTAGGTCGAATACTACGTCCGTATGTTCTACCCCATTAAATCCATCGTGATAGAAAGGCGTAATTGTTCTGCGTCTACTATAACCTAGCCTGTCTTGTTCGAACCCTCCCCAGAAGCCGCCTTCCGACACCGACTGTTCCATACGATCGACTGCATAAATTATCTCAGGTGGATGGAAGACTTCCTTCCAGTCTTCGCGACGTGCCTCATGAGTTCTAGTGTATTCAAAGTCTGGCCGACCGAATAGGCCTTGAGTCATACAGACAACGCCCGCTTGATGCACAATCATTCCACCGCGTGTTGAACCTTCCTTAAACCCCTCGAAAAATCGCTTCCACGCACCAATCCCTTCACCAAATTCGTCACTTTTCTCCGACACGGCATATACGCCATTATCTACCCGGTCAATAATTGTTTGGTCTGCTACGAGATGTCCGACCGCTATCGGCAGCTCTCCGCCCGCCCTTTCAACTGCTTTTTCCAGTCTCCTAAGCGTAGGTATTCTAAACTTTGAACCAACTAGTTCAGGCGTGTATTTCATTTAGCTTAGTTATAGCACGCGCATTACGGATTGTAAATAAACGTCACCATCGTCTCAGGACCACAGTTATACCCTGTGTAAAGTAAAATTGCTCGCTCACGCTCGATAACCGACACCCTATCTGAATCGTAGGAGGAGTCAATCACATACATAAGTGATCTATGTCGCTCGTAACCTGTGACGTCAATACTCTATCTCTGTTATTATCCTTGCTATCTGAGGTAATTTACGTTAAAATCTGTCATTACGTGGGCTCTTGGTGCAAACGGCCTAACATGCCTCCCTATACGCGGGAGGAGATCGCGGTGAGAAATGCCGATGGCATTTAGCAAGGAAAGTTCTTCATCAAACTTGTTTGATTGAATGAAGTTTCGGGCCCGCGGAACGTAGGTCAAATCCGGTCGTTAACAATTAAAAGTTTCAGCATCTATCTGGAGGGCTCGTGGTGTAGTGGCCTAACATGCCTCCCTGTCACGGAGGAGATCGCCGGT
>CAYGOR010000055.1:1704-4879 GCA_964351635.1 uncultured Candidatus Saccharibacteria bacterium | reverse complement strand
CCATCTCTTAACGCCGAAATGCAAGATTTCATAGAAAAAACTCGCGCCAATGCAGACCAGCTAACTGCCTTTATTGGCAACATCTTGAACATAGCAAGAGTCGATGAAAATGCCTTAGTGCTCAAATTGCAGAAACATAGTTGGCCTAACTTATTACGAGAAGTAATGAACGATCTAAACTTGCGCGCAAAAGCACATGGTATAGATGTGGAATTGAATATCGATGAAAATACGCCTGAAGTTGCAGTCGACAGGATCAGCATTAATCAAATCATGAATAATCTGGTTGATAATGCCATTAAATATTCCGGAGACTCAAAAAAGATTGTCATTAATAGCGCCGTAAACCAGGATGGTTTGATAGAAACTAGTATCCAGGACTTTGGAAGTGGTATACCGCAAAGCGTAACCGGTGACTTGTTTCAAAAGTTTTATAGAAGTCACAGGACCAAGCAAAGTGCTAGTGGCACAGGTATTGGCCTTTACCTTTGCAAAGCTCTGGTGAGTGCACATGGTGGCAATATATGGGTAAGGAGCAAAGAAGGCGAAGGCAGCACGTTCAGCTTCACGGTGCAGCCGTTTACTGCCATGGACAATGGAGAGGCGACTATTGAGCGTAGTGCCCAGGGCTGGATTAAAAACCATTCGATGAATAGACAATAAAGGTATACTAAAAGCGTAAAGATTATGAATGAACCAACCACACCAACACCAAACTTAGAAAGTGCAGCTGAGTCAGAGGCCCCTGCAAAATCTAATGCTGAGATTAGTCATTCCGTTGCACCGGTCTCTAATCAAAACCCTGGAATCAGTAATGAGAGTAAGGCTGAATCTGTGCCTAACAACCTTCCTCAACCCGATCAACTTGGTTCAGCCGCTCAGGAAACAGCAGAGATGCAGCCAACTCCAGTAGAACCTGTCGAGAGCAATGAAAGTACAGCTCCAAGCGTTAGCTCAAGTGAAGGCAAACGCGTCCTAATCATCGAAGATGAAAAATTCATTTCTGATCTGTACACCAGAGCACTAATTAAAGAAGGTTACAAGGTAGACTCAGAAAATGATGGTAAATTAGCTCTTGAAAAGGCAAGAACAGGCAATTACGACATTATTTTGCTAGACATCATGTTGCCGTCTATGAATGGAATTGATTTATTGCACACTATAAAGAATGCCGAAACTCCAGGAGAAACCATCGACTCTAAGGTCATAATTACCACCAATATGGATCAGCCTGACGATGTGAAAAGCAGTGTAGAAAAAATCGCCGATGGATACCTAATTAAGGCAGAAATTACACCTAAAGAACTTGTGAACTTTATTAAGCAGCTATAAAGGGTTCTATATCGAAATCAACTATAGTTTGAGCGGCAGTTCTTGCTGCATGATGAAGCCTACGATCAAGCGCAACTGCCGCGGGCATCATTTCAGGAATTATGACTTCGTTGCTTTGCCGACCATGACCTATTAATGACATTGGGTCTTCTGCCAGCGCATAAATGATCATGAAATTATCTATGCCAGCGCCTTCACGATAAACCACTCCTTCACTCCCTACTTCAGTGACATCTCGGTAGTCAATCCTAGCCTCTTGCATCAACTCATCATGAGCGGTATCTCGGAACCATCCTTCACGCTTACAGAACTCTTCGCCAGGTTTTGTAGGTATCCCCAACAGCTTACTCTTAAGTGTGGATATCCGCATCAAGGTACTCTTATGGAAAGGAACGCCCCCTCCTGCTAGCTCATAAAAAGGCTCTCCGTCGTCACCTGATTTGTGAGGTGCCTCTAGCAACATCATGTTTTTGTTATAATCAAACAAAGCCACACCAGCACCAAAACGGCGACCATTAGTTACATCGAAATATTTCTCTCGGCCATCGTGAAGTAGCTCAATCGAGGCTGGTGGCAATCTGTCTGTAATACTCATAGCTATTATTATGACATAATTACGCAAATTATTCACACTCCCTCAAACTTTTACTGTCTAATCTCTGATATCTCGACATATCTGACACTACTCTTTACTAGAATCAACAAGCTAATTACGGTCCCATCGTCTAACGTGAGAAATGCTTGTAGTATTTCGCAAGACCGGAGCACCTGCGCATATTAATGCCAGATGCGAGGTGTGCCGACGGCTGATTTGAAAAGTCAGACCGTGGGTAGGACATCTTAACCGTTGACACTACTCTTTACTAGATTCATCAAAGCATCTATAATCAACAAGCTAATTACGGTCCCATCGTCTAACGGTTAGGACACTAGATTCTCAATCTAGCAATGCGGGTTCGATTCCCGCTGGGATCACCACGATAAGAGCTCATCCGCAAGGATGGGCTTTTTTCGTGGTAGTCTCATTGAGACTGAACCCGAAAGGGTTCGTACAGCACCCAAAATTGGGCGGCTGGCACTCTTCCCGCTGGGATTACCAAGGTGCTTATGCTTGCGTAAAATTCGGTAATTTTTATACTGAGTTTATTGAATAGAGAAAAAACATGCCAACACGCGCCCAGAGAAGAAGGAACCGGGATTTAAGAGCAGCCATTGCAGAAGAAGAAGCCTACGCTGCGAGATTTCCTGTCATAGCTGAAGAAGAACTAGGTACTAGGCGCGAGTTTATTGCCGAAGCCATAAGGTCAAAAGGTCTAGTTTCGTTAACATTTAGGCCACGCGGCGAATCAAATTATATTGATGTTTACGGTGGAACAATTACAACAGATGGTAGCACTAAGTTGAGGGGAGATGGAATAGTCAATGATTGGGCGCCGCCTGAGATTAGAGGCTACAGAGTAAGGTATGATGCTAGTTCGGCTCTGATATGCCGACTTGAGCCCAATATTACATCCATTGATGTTTCGGATATATGGCTACGAACTTCTGAGGAATTACTGATGCCGCATATCTCTACTAATGAGGCAGGACCAGAGGAGAACATTACAACGACGAGAGAAGGCTTAGTCCAGTTAACGCGTACTCTAGGACACGGCGCCATAGCTCAAAGTCTTAGCTACATTGATGAGCATTTATTCGAAACACCTAAATAGTTCATTGGAGAATTGTGCTAACGATCCCAGCTGGGATCACCAAGAAAGCTTTATTGATACTAACAACTCAGTTCAGTGTTAAACTGTTGCGACGATGATTGCACGTTTTCAGATAGCAGAGAAGAGCTTCG
>CAYGOR010000055.1:0-1604 GCA_964351635.1 uncultured Candidatus Saccharibacteria bacterium | reverse complement strand
TGTTAAACTGTTGCGACGATGATTGCACGTTTTCAGATAGCAGAGAAGAGCTTCGGCTCAAAAATTCTTTATAGCGGCTTAGAGATACGGCTAAACGCGCACGAAAAAGTCGGACTTATCGGCCGCAACGGAACAGGCAAGACAACTCTGCTGAATATTATATCTGGAATTGATACTGATTTTGACGGTGATATACAGATAAAGAATGGCATGCTAATGGTGGCGAGTCGCCAAGAGCATCACGCGCACGAAGACCAAGATATACTGGAATACATTTCTGGCGACCTGCCTGAATTTTCTAAGCTGAAACACATTATCGAAACCTATCCTGACCATATGGGGGATAGCGATAGAAAGATGCAGATATACTCTGATGCGCTGGAAAGGTTCGGTCAGCTCGGATACTTTGAAATAGATAGCCAGATAAAACGAATGCTGCAGGAGTACCAAATCGATGAGCAATCCGCGAAAGGCAAACTTAGCCAGCTAAGCGGCGGTCAGAAACGAATGGTAGAGCTCGTAAAAGTGCAAAGGGCTAAGGCCCATATCGCTCTGATCGATGAGCCAACCAACCATATGGATTACATAGCTAAGCGGTCTTTCCTCAGCTGGATGAAGTCGACGCAAGATGCTGTAGTCGTAATCACTCATGACCGAGATGTACTAAGTGAAGTCGATAAAATCATTGAAATCCGCGATGGAGTAGCTGATGAATTTCGGGGTAACTATGATGACTACCTAAAGACGAATAAAACCCGCATGACGACTCAGGTAAATGAGTTCGGCATCAGAGAGGCCCAGATAGAAAACCTCAGGGCTGATATCGTGCGCTTTAAAAGATTTAAGGAGCGGGCTCGCGATGGCGGAACTATCGCCCAGTTTAAAAGGCTTGAGAATAAAGCCCGCGAAGAACTTGCTAAGCTCGAAGCACTCGACAAGCCAAGCTTCTGGATTGATCAGGACTCAGCCAAGGACCTCAGCACAAAAATGTCTGAGGCATACAGCAAACACAAAGCAAAAAACATCAAGATTCAAACTAGAACCAAAGAGACAGCTTCAAGCCGGAAATTAATAGACATAAAGCAGCTCAGCCTGGGCTACGATGCGCCGCTGTTCAAAGGGTTAAGCTTTCAGCTAAGAGAAGGGGAGCGCATTGAATTCCGGGGCCGTAATGGCGTAGGTAAATCGACGCTGGCCAAGGCTATTGTGTCCACGATACAAGAATCAACTTTGGAGAGCAGGGTGTATGAGGGGCAGATAGAATACGAGCCGGGGGTATTAATTGGCGTATACGAGCAAGAATTGCCTGATAGCTATACAAAGCTCACCTTAGCTGATGCCATAGAACAAACCTACAAGAAAAAAAATCTTCCTATTAGTGACCAGAAAATACGGCAGCTGATGGGAGATTATCTATTCAACCCACTAGACGCTGAAATGCCAGTAGCGAAGTTGAGCGGCGGTCAAAAGGCTCGCTTGCAGCTGATCAACATGTTGGCGGGGAATCCTTCAGTGCTACTTCTAGACGAGCCGACTAATCATTTAGATCTACCAAGCATAGAAGAGCTCGAGTCAGCACTAAAGCAGTATCATGGTGCGATTAT
>CAYGOR010000054.1:0-4962 GCA_964351635.1 uncultured Candidatus Saccharibacteria bacterium | reverse complement strand
GCTTTATCTCATCAGACCAGAGGTTTTTGCTTTGCAAATCAGTAGTTACGTATACTTCGTTTTTCTCGATACTCTTACCCGTCACATATAGCGGCAAGCCACCTCCGACGTCTAGTCCGTGTCGCTGACCTATCGTGTAAAATATCGCTCCATCGTGCTGTCCTATTACTGCTCCGTTAACATCTACTATATTTCCGGACCTAAGGTATTTCTTATCGACAAATTGGGTCAAAAATTCTTTTATTCCCACTTTTCCAACAAAACATATTCCCATTGATTCTTTTTTGTTTGCCGTAATTAAGCCGCGCTTTTTTGCGGCCTCTCTCACCTCAGGCTTGGTCATTTCTCCTAGCGGAAATAAGGTATGCTGTAAAGCATCTTCGCTCACTCTACACAAAAAGTATGTCTGATCTTTGTTGTCATCAATCGCCTGCAGGAGCATGCCGTTTTTGGTGCGTGCATAATGTCCAGTAGCAATAAAATCTGCTCCATTTTCTCGAGCCATATCATAAAATAACCGGAATTTAATTTCTTGGTTGCACATTATGTCGGGGTTGGGTGTTATGCCTGATTTAAATCCATCGAGCATGTACTTAACTACTCTATCGAAATACTCATTTTCAAAATCCCACATCTCAAAAGGTATCCCTAAACGAACAGCAACTCGCTTAGCGTCCTGGTAATCTTCTTTCCAAGGACAGGGAAAACCAGGCAGATCTTTTGACCAATTCTTCATATAGACACCTGTCACATCGTAACCTTGCTCAACCAGCAAAGCAGCTGTAACAGAGCTATCAACACCGCCACTCATCCCGACAAAAACTTTCATAGTCTGTAGATTATAGATTAAAACACTTAGAAAATGTAGTATGTTTCAAATCACCAGATCGGAGAAGACTGTACGTCTAAATATCAGCGAAAGGGTGTTCACCGCGGGCAATACGGTTTTTCATAACCCTAACCATGTGTTTCTTGCCCAGCCAAAATGTAGTTACTACGAAAGGCAAAGTTATGGTTGCAGGCCACCAAACTAACAAAGTATTACTACCACTTGCAAAAAATGTAGAACCACCTCCTTCTGCATTTTGAAATTCATCTAGCGGTTCACCGTTCGGGCCCACCTGAGTCAATGGGCCATTTGCCACTGCTACTAATTGCAAAAAGGCCACACCACCGTTATTATCACTCACCTTTACGACTACGTTATAAACACCGGCGGCATCGTAAACGTGTTTGATATCTAGGTTTCCAGGGAAAGCAACACTCTGCAAATCAGGAGACTTTCCGTCTCCCCAGTCGACGCTAACAGCATATGGCCCGGAGCCGCCACTTATAATAATTGGCCATGTAAGCGTTTGACCAGGGTTAACTCCGCGCTTCGCAAAGTTACTTGTGACACTTACGCGTGGTCCTGAACCTGCCCTGTCATCTACAAATGTCACGTTAACTATGTTAGAGTCTGGTCCGGCTTGATCCAGTTCATCAAATACCCTAGCTACAATTTCATTCTCACCTGTAAAAAGATCGATGCTTATCTCGTAACTCCCACCTTCGCACTGCACTGATCCAGCAAACACGTTGTTCTTAAAGAGTTTTACCAACGTGCCTTCAGGACACGTACCTCGGACGGGAACGGGCAGCTCAGTAAAGCTTTGACCGTTTGAAGGAACGCTAATCGTTGCGGCCGTGTCTGGCGGAGGAGAACTAATCGTACCTGTTAAACCGACAGAATCATCCTGAGTGCTTTGCGCCGATGCAGGTGCAGCAGCCCCAACTACTATGAACAACGCTGCTATAGCGAAGAGTAGCACTGTGAGTAAATGCCGCGCCCTTAGAGCAAAAGCTTTTGTTTGTTTCATTTCGGCCTGTTTTTGTTAGCTTTTGTAACAAGTATATTGTATCTAATAGCTTGGATTACCGCAAGCAGTATACTTTAACGGTTTTTCACCAGCTGATTACGGTAATCGATTTTATAACGATATCTATCGACGTCGTCTAGTAGATTTTGTAGCGTACTTTCGGAACATGTAGTATCCGAGCAGTGCTAATCCTAGCAAGATAACTAGAAGGGTAATAAGCACCCACGCCGGAACGTACCAGAACGAACTCTGAATGCTGAGAATCTCACCACCTCGTCCATGTGATATGTCGCCCGAAATCGTATAACGTCCTGGCCATTTTATACCTTCAACGCTGTTTAGGAAGAGCCTTGGTTGACCCGGCAGGATATTCCCCTTAGGTGATACATTGTTAAGCTCATAACTAGTTATTTCACCGGTTCCCCAGGGACCATTTAATCTCACAGTACCGAAGGGCTTAGAGAATCCATTACCTAGGTTGTTGATCTCTACACCAATTTGATCAGGTGTCGCTGTGAAGAATGAGCCACTTTTACCATCCAGGTACGCACTCATATCTGCAATTTCGATTTTCTCAGTTATATTACCCGGGACTTCGATGAGTACAAGTACCGCGACACTAGCGTTAAGTGATACTTGTGGGCTCTCATCATCAGAGCCGGCTTCTTCAGGACTTGAAGCCTGGAAGCGAAGAGCACCGTAGTAAGCCCCTGGTGCGGCGTTTTCTGGGATAGCTATTGGAACATTTACCGCTACAGTCTCGCCGGCTTTTACTAGAACGTCGTCAAAATCGACTACGAACTCGCTAATTGAACTAGCAGATCTTACGCTGTTGTCGACAATCAGCTTCGGGTTACCAGTGTTACCGTCGGCTTCAAAGTCATTTAAATATGCTTTAGCTAAAATGTCAGTATCTGCCACATTCTTGATTTGCATATCAACTATGTCGTTTCCACCTGGCTCAATAACCAGATCGAATCGAGTCGGTGTTATGCTAAGACCATTACCACCACTGCCACTTTGAGCCGTTGTTACTCTTGAAGGCACGATTACGCCCAGCGTTAAAATTAATGCAATTACTAGTACTTTTACAGTTTTCATTTTTCCTCCTAAATAGTCCAGATTAGTATAGCATGAGCATAATATGCATCAAGTTTTTTGAAAAATTTATTAATATCAAAATGCCGCTATTGCCGTATAGGTATAGCTTGAAGCGTAGACTCCAGGCTCCTGATCTTCTGAAACATTGACCACATAAGAAACAGTGAAGGTATTATAGTTTGTTGGTTCACTAGCAAATGCGATTCGCTCCCCATTTACATATCGATAGCTGTTGGCGGATCCATAATTAGTAGCTGGGGCGGCTACTCCAATACCTTGCACGTTTGCTCCCACATTAGGAGAACTGTTATTACGCAGATTTATTCCAAATTGACTTACACCTGTACTGCTAGATGAATTAGATGTTAACGGAGGTATAATTGAGTTACCGGCTGTAAACGTTCCTCCAGAAATATATACGTTATAACCAGTTAATACATTGGTGGCGCCTGCAAATTGGGAGGTGATAAATGAAGGTGTTGAAGTACTAAATTCTCCAAGGTCTAATAAACCAGATGTCGTGCTACTACAATTACTTGCCACGGTTACTCCAACGCAAAAAGTTAAATAAGGTGGAACATAGCCGCCAACTGTAAAGTCACGCGCGGTAGAATAGACGACCGCACCAAAATCAATAGGCAAACCTGTGCCGTCTATAGATGAGTGAGTACTTATTCTGACATAAACTGAGCCTAGAAAGTCTTGATTGATAATGTTATTTAAAGTAAAGCTCGCAGCCGTGCTGGCAGCAACAGCGCTAGGCGCACGCGTAGCTACTAATCGATTATTATTTGTCAGCGGATCAACCGACAAGCCCGTCACACCAGATTGGCTAGTGAAGTTAGAACTAGAAACATCGAGTCCTGTTGGAACTGTGCAGGCTGCTCCATAGAAGGGCAAGTTAGAACAGTACTCTAAAACCAAAGACCCAACGCTAGCCGACGTCGAGACTGTAAATTCAAATGCATGACTAGTGCTAGCTGAGACAGCTGAGTTGCCTATCTCTACTTGCTTATCTGTAAGACTGAGGGCAAAAGCAGGAGAAGTAAGCACAAATAGCTGAACCCATAAAAGCACAAACACTGACACGGCGTCTGTGAGCCGTGTCAGTGTAGTTATCGTGACCAGTTTATGTATTGAGTTAGAAAGCATTTTCTCTATTTTACTTTAACAATAACCCGTCACCCTTCGAAGTCGTTATTTTATGTTATTCGTCGTATTAGAATGTCGCTGTCGCTACGTATGTAGTCGTGACTGTGTAACTTCCCGGAGGAGTTGTAGCACTTGCTGTCGCAGAAAAGGCTACTTTTACAATTTCATCGTCTACTACTGTGCTTGAGCTAATTAGTGTGTCTGCTGTCGTTCCTGAGTTCCAACCGACTACTGTGTTAGTGGCTGCTTCATCTTCTTCACATGTTGTGCTTGAAGTGATGGCATTATCTGAACCGTCATAGTCAGCGTCTACTGTAGTTAGGTTTGTAGTTGTACTAACAGTGCCATCGTTACTAAGAACACATGGTATGTATAGTCCGAACATTTCTGTTCCGGCTGATATTGTGCTTCCTGAACCAGCATTTGCAGCGCTCTGGAAACATTGGTCATTTAGCGTTGCAGCTGATGCATTACAGTCAGCTGGTACAACACGGAATGACTTCAGTTGGTCTGTGTCACCACCAGATACGCTTGATGGGTCTTCAGCGAAATAGCTGAGGATTACTCCACCTTGAGCGTTAGTGTTGACCATCAAGATACCGTAGTCGTCATCTGCACCGTTGGTAGCAGTACCTTCAACAGGTGAAGTATTTATACTGCTTTCATCAATTACACCGATATCAACGTTAGTGTCGGTGAGTGCAATACAGTCGCTAACCCCATTAGCCACTACTGTGCCGTATAGATCATCATCATCATCTACAGCTGCAACACAGAACTCTAGGCGTTCTTGAACGCGTCCGTTAATTGTTAGTTGCGGGACCATTGCTGCTGCTACTGTTCCGTTATC
>CAYGOR010000053.1:0-5295 GCA_964351635.1 uncultured Candidatus Saccharibacteria bacterium | reverse complement strand
TCAATACGTCAGTTACCTTCTCTACTCGCTCATCGCTGATTTCACTGACGTGTACTAACCCGTCTTTGCCCGGCATGATTTGCACAAATGCACCGAAGTCCAAAATGCTGACCACTGGCTTGTCCTTATAGATAGCACCCACTTCTGGCTCTGCCGTAATATCGTTTATCATCTGCTTAGCTTTCTCGATACTGGCGCCATCAGGACTTGCAATCATGATAGTTCCGTCATCTTTGATGTCGATCTCAGCTCCCGACTCAGCTGTAATATTCTGAATAGTCTCGCCGCCCTTACCAATTACTTCTCGGATTTTATCCGGATTAATACTGATTGACTCTACTCTAGGAGCGTATGGACTCATCTCTGCTGGAGAGCTAATTACACTTTCCATATGCTTTAGTATTTCATTTCGGCCGGCTTTACCCTGCTCAAGTGCTTTACCGAGAATCTCAGGTGGCAGACCATGCACTTTCATATCCATTTGCAGGGCTGTGATACCTTCACTAGTTCCTGTGACCTTGAAGTCCATATCACCTGCAAAGTCTTCAGCGTCGGCGATATCGCTTAGGACGTAAGGCGTATCACCATCCATCATTAGTCCCATAGCTATTCCGCTAACCATTCGCTTCAGTGGCACTCCGGCATCAAGCAGCGCTAGACAACTTGAGCAAGTTGCAGCCATAGAAGTCGAGCCGTTCTGAGACATGATTTCTGTAACTGATCGGATGGCATATGGGAATTCCGCCTCAGTAGGAAGCATCGGCTTTAATGCTCTTTCGGCAAGGTAGCCATGCCCGATTTCGCGACGTCCTGGTGAACCAAGCCTTTTAACTTCACCGACAGTCCAGCCTGGTGCGTTGTAGTGGTGCATATAGCGCCGCTCGGTGTCGCGTTCCATTGTGTCGACTATCTGAGAGTAGCTAAGTGGAGCAAGCGTTACGATGTTCATAGCTTGAGTAACGCCGCGGGTGAAGATACTTGATCCGTGAGCTCTAGGCAAAAATCGTAGTTCGCTTGATAATTCACGAATTTCATCCATTTTACGTCCATCTGGGCGTATCTGCTCTTCAACTATACCTTTTCGGGAGTCCTGGAATACTGCCATCTGGAAGGCGTCACTGTAATCACTTTTAACCTCTGCGTAAGTATCCTCGCCAAGTTCAGACTCAAAATGCGCATGCATTTCATCTTTAATCTCCGCGATCATATCGTTTCGCACCGGATAATCTTTGCGTACTTTGGCGCCAAGTCTGCCGTCAAGCCACTGGCTAACTGCTTCTTGAATCGACTCGTCGGGCTTAATTAGCTCATATTCAAGCTTCTGAGGGTTAACTTTCGCTATCAATTCTTTCTGCAATTTGATAATTGGCTGCATTGCGTCTTGCGCCCATTCGATTGCTTTAAGCACTTCTTCTTCGCTGGCTTCGTTTGCAGCCGCTTCGACCATCATTACGCCGTTTTCAGTACCGGCAACCACTAGGTCAAGCTTGTTGTCGTCGTACTCTTCAATTCCCATGAAGGCTTTGAAGCTTCCGTCTTCATTCATTCCGACGCGCAATCCAGCAACTGGACCTTCAAACGGAGCTCCTGTGAGCGATAGAGCAGCTGAGACTGCAATCATAGCTATCATGTCAGGACGAAAAGCTGGATCGGTACTTAGAACGCTAGCTATACCCTGAACTTCAGCACGGTATCCCTTAGGCCAGAGAGGACGAATAGGTCGGTCAATAATTCGGCCGATTAGCACCGCCTCTTCACTTGGTCGCCCTTCGCGCTTTATGAAACGAGAGCCGCTTATTTTTCCAGCTGCGTACATTTTCTCTTCATAATCAATGCTAAGTGGGAAATAATCCATCTGCACTGGGCGTGTGCCAATCTGTGCCGTTCCAAGTACAACTGTATCCCCATAACTTACTAGGACAGAGGCTGATGAACGGAAACCAACACGGTTTACTTCTAGAGTTAATTCTTCGCCAAATAGCTCAGTAGTCACGCGGATAATATCTTTACCGCGCGGGTTAATAATTTGTGACATATAGTCCTTCTTTCTTTGTTCGCAATAGCAGAATCAAGGCTGTAAAACTTTTCAATAGAATGTTTTACAATCTCTGTTCTGCTGACGAACAGTTATTACTTCTTTGCCCTTATCGCTAAGGGTAGTTTGACTCAAAATCTGGAATTGACGTCGCAACTGTTAATTTTGGAGCAAAATACCCTCAGAGATACAGGTTGTTAACGTCGCAAGCCAAGCTTCTTGATTAGATCAAGGTAGCCTGATGAATCTTTGCTGGCAAGGTATTTAAGTAGTCGCTTGCGCTTCCCCACCATAACTAGTAGACCACGGCGAGCCATGTGGTCTTTCTTATTTGTTTGCAAATGCTCAGTGATCTCATTAATACGGCGAGTCAAAACCGTTACTTGCGCCTGTGGTGAACCTGTATCGGTAGTCTGCCCGGTCGCTTTGGCAGTGCTTTTTGCTTTAGCTGTAGTCATCTTTGACGCTCAACTATAGCAAATTTATACACTTTAGGCAAGGAGATTGTCTCTTATAGATTCAACCGTTAATGAATCTACCTTCTGAGCCTGGCCTATACTCCATCTATCGACCTCTGTTCTACGCAATGCTGACAGGTAAGCGGCCGAGTCCATTGAAGCGGCTATATCCTCAGCCAGAGTACGAATGTAGGTTCCACTCCCTACCTTGGCAAGTAATTTAACTTTGGGCCAGGAATAGTCGCTAAGTTTGAGCTCATGCACGACAATCGACCGCGGCTTAATATCGACTTCTTTGCCCGCGCGGGCCAGCTGATAGGCCCTCTTCCCGTTCACTTTTACTGCGCTATAGTTCGGCGGTGTCTGCAGCTGTTCACCCTCAAACCTAACCAGCGCCTCCTCTACATCATGCTTGGCTATTTTCTTAGCATTTTCTAGTTCTGTTATCTCTCCATCGGCATCTCCAGTGCTAGAAGAAAATCCAAATGTGATTTCAGCTTCATATGTTTTGTTGTGCTTGATTAACTCTGGGACCTTCTTGGTGTAGCTTCTACCTACCACCAAAACTAATAACCCTGTGGCCATCGGATCTAATGTGCCGGTGTGACCTACCTTCACGTTGCGTGGCTTCTTACCTTGTGAGGCAGCTACAATCTTTCGGACGTAATTAACTACATCGAAGCTCGTCCAGCCTTTCGGCTTATCTACCAGTAAGATGCCTTCCATACTAGACAGGATAGCTTACTTACCTACTTAGTGGGTCTGTCTGCTGACCGTTGGCATCATAAAATTGCGGTCCGCTAGATGCACCTTGCGCCGATGGAGGCGGCATTAGAGGCGGTGGAACTGCTGGTGGCTTGGTTGAATCTTCCACCTTAGGACTGTCGCTGCTGCTGACTAGTGGCTTGGGTTGAACCTGATTAAGCACCTGCTCGCTAGAGTCTTTGCTCTCTGGTTTTACATCATCTTCCTTTTCGAGATCTACATGCAATGCGCCGATGTTTTGTTTCGGCACAGGCTTGTCTTTTGCCGTCTCGTCTATAGATTTGCGTATCTGTTCTAGTTTGTCGTCACTGGTATCTTCTAAATCTAGGTTAGACAGAGGGTTTTGTGGTTTCTTAGTCTGAAACTCATCGCTTATCGGCTGCAGAGTTTTATGTTTGTGTTGCATGATAGGAGTTGAGTGTTGAGGCTCGGTATTATCTCCACCTTCTTCGTTGTTACTCTCAGGCTCATTACTTGATAATAATTGATGGCCGTTGGTAGCTTCTTTAGCGTCAGGAGTTTTTTCTTCGCTTGCTGCTGGTTCTAATTTATTTACTTGTTCGGCTACAGGTTCTGGCTCATGTGGCGGCGCAGGCGGTAAAACGACAGGCGCAGGTTCTGAAGGCGGCTGCTCCTCTTCTGTTGCTTCTGTAACTGGCCTATACTCTGGAGGTTTCGGACCTTCTGATAACTTATTCAAATTTGGCTCGGGTACTGCTTCAGCCTCTGCTAGCTCAGACGGTTGCGGCACTTGCGGTGGTGAAGTTGATAGTGGCGTCTCGGTGTACTGCTTCATGAAATCAGTATCTGCTGCCAAAGGCTCTTCCAGAGTAGCCGCTTGTTCATCCCCGTTGAACGACTGCTCAACTGAGGTTGAATTATCAAGCACCGGCTCTTCTTTGTTAGCAGCTGAGGCTACTGTACCGTCTTCATCGATGTGTATCGCGTGCAATTTATCTTCATCATCTGAGTGTGCTATCTCTAGGGTGCCATCTGGACTTTTAGGCTGCTCTGCTTCGTGAGCTGGCATAATTTGCTCTGACAGCGGCACTTCTTCAGGTTTTTCTAGTTCAGCTGCTACTAATTGCTGGTTAGCGCCTGCCATCATTAATCTCGAGCTGAGTGACATGACACTTGGCGTTGTAAAGCTATTTCTGAACCTATCTGTTTCAGCAATAACACCTGTTAGGTAAGCAGTGGCCATCTGGCCGTCTAGAAGCTGAGGGTTGAGGCCATCGGTTACCCTTGCAGCCATTTCACAAATACTGCTTATCGCAGGCTCGTGCCAATTAATAGCGCCAATCTGGCTAGGCAAGTCTCGTTTGGTCATGCTGATAACAGTCGCGTCATGCATGATTCGGCCATGTGATGATATCGCGGTGTCAAAGTCTTGCTGTGAAACAACACCGATCGCTACTACAGCGTCGACGTTAAAGTCTCCTTGAGTAAATTCCAGGTCGTCTGAGGTAATCGATGAGCGGTATGGAGTAATAAAGATACGAACTACATCGTCCTCAACCTTATAGCGGAGCTTATCTGCCTTTGATTTATCAAGTGAAATTATAAAATCTCTCAAGCTATCAGTAGTCGAGTCAATGACTGTTTCTGGCTGCAGGAATTCTATTGTCGACGGGATTTGGCCACTAAAAACAGTTGTTGCGTGCTTCCCCGCTTTATTCAAGGCTAGTGTTAAGCCTACTGCAGATGCTAGCTCATCAATTGATGGACTATTCTTCACCGTAACCAATACATTGTTCGCTTGACTAAGCGTAGAAATAACTTGTTCTAGAGTTTGATTTTGCATATTTTAACGTTTTGTTTTAGTAGTTACTTCACTAAAATACCATAGATTAATGCTTATGTCTATACCTGTTAGCGCAAAAACTCTGCTAACCCTTTACATAATCTGTTTTTTTAGGTATACTTGCCAGTCAAGTTAAAAATCAACTTATAGTTTAGAACAACAGGAGAACTCTACTACATGCCAATCATCCAATCAGCTAAGAAACGCGTCCGCCTCGCTAAAAGACAAGCGGT
>CAYGOR010000052.1:0-5503 GCA_964351635.1 uncultured Candidatus Saccharibacteria bacterium | reverse complement strand
AAATTCGGCGACAAGTATGTTGTCATGCACCCGGACGACGAGCGGTACAAAAACTATAATCATGGCGATACTTTCCAGGCGGAGTGGATTAACGGCGAAGTAACAGCCACAGTCATTAAAGACGAGGCTGTCGACCCAGAGTTTGGCACTGGGGTTATGACCATAACTCCTTGGCATGACGCTACGGATTTTGAAATAGCAGAGCGCCATGACCTAGAAAAACAGCAGATTATAGATTTTAACGGTCGCTTGCTACCAATTGCTAAAGAATTCACCGGGGAATTAATTGCCGATGCTCGGCCTAAAATAGTAGACAAGCTTAAAGAAAAAGGCCTGCTCGTCAGCGTTAATGAGAACTATCAGCACTCGATAGCTGTAAATGAACGAGGTAAGGGTGTCATAGAGCCTCAGATAAAAGAGCAGTGGTTCATAGACGTCAATAAACCTGCAGTTCAGTGGACAGGGAAGAAGCGAAGTCTAAAAGAAGTGATGCAAACTGTTATTAGGGAAAAGGAAATTGAAATTGTTCCTGAGCGATTCGAGAAAACGTACTTTCACTGGATAGATAATCTTCGTGACTGGTGTATAAGCCGTCAGATCTGGTGGGGACATCGGGTGCCTGCTTGGTACCGCACAAGCGAGCATGGGGGAGTCGAGACTTACGTTGGATTGACAGAGCCAGAAGATGATGGTAAAGAAGGTTTTCACAAATGGCAACAGGATCCGGATACGCTGGATACTTGGTTCTCATCAGCTCTATGGACCTGGAGCACGCTTATTGATCCAGCACTTGCGGCAGATGAGACGTTGCCTTTTGAGGAGATTTTGAAACAAAGCAAAGACTATCAATCGTACCATCCTACTTCCGTTATGGAGACTGGTTGGGACATTCTGTTTTTCTGGGTCGAGCGCATGATACTTATGACGACTTATATGACTGGTGAAGTGCCTTTTAAAACGGTGTACTTGCATGGAATGATCAGGGCTGAAGATGGCAAAAAAATGAGTAAATCACGACCTGAGTCGATTGTTGATCCGGTAGATGTAATTAACGAATACGGCACCGACGCATTGCGTATGGCACTAATGATGAGCACTGCTCCTGGAGCTGATCAGAACTGGTCAAAGGGAAGAGTAGAGGCGGGTAGGAATTTTGCCAATAAGCTTTGGAATATTGCTCGGTTTGTTGAAATGACATTGGAGCAAAAAGAGGTTAAAGGCAATCCTGCGGCAGTAAGTATGGCTGATCATTGGATTATCAGTCAACTAGGTGAGGTTTCTGATCGGGTAGACCAACACCTTAACAGCTATCGCTTTAGCGAGGCTTACGGCCTTGTTTATCATTTCATATGGGACGATTTCGCCGACTGGTACATTGAAGCCAGCAAGCGTGAAATCAATCCAGCTCTTCTGAAATACGCACTGGAGACTGTCCTTAAAATGGCACATCCTTTTGCACCTTTTGTGACGGAAACTATATGGCAGACCTTGGAGTGGACAGGGGATTCAATCTTGATGCAAGAGCTATGGCCTAAAGTTGATGTAAAGCACGATTCAAAAACAGCAAATGATTTTACGGAAGTTAAAGCGATAGCACGGGAAGTACGGCAGATAAAAGCTACGCTACAGTTGCGTAGTGTCAGCCTTTATCATAGTGGGAGTAAATTGCTGAAGGAACATGGTGAACTAATCGGTGGGCTTGCAGGCGTAGATGGGGTAAAAGAAGTTGAGGCGGGGCAGGGGCTTCATTTGACGCAAACGAGTGAGACCTGCTGGCTTGATGTCGATAAAGACGCAATGGACACTTACGTGAAAAAGCTGGAAAAACAGCTTGCAGAGGCTGAGAAGAGTGCTGAAGGGCTTAAAAAACGGCTAGATAACAAGTCTTACGTCAAGCAGGCCCCAAAAGAGCTAGTAGAGGAATCTAGGAATCAGCTAAAAGACACAGATGAGCTTATCGCCAACACTAAAAAAGAAATAGAGCGCTTTCAGAACTAGAAGTCTAGGGAGTCTTTTATTCGCTGAGCTGAGGTCTCAGCTCTGTAGTCGTCAAACCAAGTTACGCGCCAGCCAAAATGTTCAGCTGCCATAAGATTGGCCCGACTGTCGTCAATAAACAATATTTCGCTTGGCTTAACATTGCTAGCAATCTGAGCAGATTCATATATGCCTTGTTCTGGTTTGATGCTCCCAACTGTTGATGAATCAATAATCGCATCATATTTCAGGTCTGGGAGCACCCCTGACTTAATCATTCTGTCTAGCTGCCCGGGCATTATATTTGTGAGGAGACCTACTTTGTAATGTTTTGAAGCCCAGATAAGGAGCTCTTTCATCTGTGGTAGAGCTTCAACGGCTTCGTCATAATAATCTCGCCAGTCGAGGGCTGGGAGATCTAGCCTTGTAGCCAACGCTTCATTAAAATCGTGTATGCTCATGTCGCCGCGACAAACCGCATCATTGTAATGCCAGAAAGTGCTTTCTACAGAATCAATTGCTAGTCCTGAAGCCTCTGACAAAGCACTAAAAGCGGCATGGTAAAAACGGACGAGAACTCCGTTTACATCGAAGTAAATGAACTTAATCCCAGTTTTACTGGTTTTCTTAGATATATTTGAGCTGTCGAAATTACTATCAACACCTGCGCCCCTTAGGAGGGCGTCGATAGTAGTGTTTGTCGCTTCGCTAATGGCATGAACTGTAAAAATCGATGGTGAAGCGATAGCACCTCGTTCGATCTTTGCGAGGGTAGAATATGAAACGTCTATACGCTCGCACAGCTCCTGCTGTGTTAACCCCGCTTGTTTACGAGCCGACTGAATCGACTTACCAAGACTTTTTGCTTCTCCACCCATCTGGCACTATATTACCAGTTATTGTCAGAAAAAACGATATAAATGCGCCAGATAGAGCTAGAAAAGTGCACCAAGAATTATAATAACTAAGATAAGAGTTAAGACTCCAGTTACAGCAGCTCCGCCGACAGATTGCTTAGTGTTACTGCCAGTTCTTCTCATAAATTGGTTGTATGTCCAGGCGCTAGCGCTGGCTGCACACAGTAGGGCAATTAAAAGGTTACTCATATAGGCTAGTATACAGTTGTTTATTGAAATTAGTACGCATTCTTTAAGGCCGTTGTCCATTGAAAAAACTGGTCTATGAAGATCGGCATTTTCAATGGTGAACCCGGCAGGAAGAGGAAAAATTCCGCCCGTCGGCCGAGCATGGCTCGGCGGGGAAATAATGAACCTGCCCTTGTCAGGGCTACCAGACTCAAAACTTGTAAACTTACCAATTTAAAAACACCAGCTTAAGCTGGCGCTCTTAAAATGGTGAACCCGGCAGGATTTGAACCTGCGACCTCTTGTACCGCAAACAAACGCTCTATCCAGCTGAGCTACGGGTCCATGATAATTACTCAAATTTTTAAGGAGCTGACTAAATTCATCTTAAACCTCAGATTATCAGCTGGATAAAGCACGCCATTTCTTTATACGCTCAAGGCTGTCCAGCTGAGATACGGGTCCGTAAGGGGTTATTCTACCATTTTTTACGAATAGTTACTAGGGTTAGGCGGAGAATTACTTCTTTGCTGTTTTAGTTTTAGTGACCTTCTTTTTTAGTGCATTTCTGCGCTTATCATTGATGGTTTTATAACGCTTCGGTTTCTTCTGGGCTATCTTACGGTAATGCTTTTCAAGGTGCTCTGGCGGTTCTTTGAACAGAACTTTTCTATGACGAAGTCTTTCCCAGCCGTGGTAGTAGTAAAGGAAAAATAGCAGAAGAGCCACGCTCAGATAGGCAATGAAGAATCTGAATGTCCAGAAGGTGATATCGTCTACAGCAAGGTTTACAATTGGCTGGATAACATTGCTGGCAAAACTGCTGGCTGATTCGTCCTGAGAGAAGATGTTCTCCAGCCACGAGTCGGAGCGTGATGTGAAGAACGTGAATATGCCAAGCGTCAACGCACCGAAGAAAAATCCTCTAGCGAATCTGGTAAGGAGTTTACGTTTGTTGGTTGCTATTAAATAGAGCAAGCCCGCACTAATTATTGCCGTAGCTATAGCTAGCACAGCACCTAGTTTTGCTATTTGCCAGGCTGTAGGTAAGAAAGCCGCCTGGTCTTCTATAGAATCATCACTGTCTTCCTGGAGGCTTGTTTCAGTAATGACTGAGTCAACGGGGGAGAAATCCTCATCTAATGACTGTCTCTTAAAATCATCTATTAAGGCATCGACATCGGCCTCTCTTGGCAAGCAATCGGCCTTAAAGGGATCTACTTGGGGGTTTACAGCTGCGAATTCACAAACGGGGAGGGAATTCAGTCTAGATTCTGCCGAACTAACAATATTAGTTCGAAAATTATCAATCTCATCTCTAAAATCGATTGTGAAACGTATTTTTTCAGCTCGCCCATCTAGCCAGTTGTATGCTCCATCGAGCAAGTTTTCAAAGTTTTCTTGGAGCCGGGGCGGCGTGAAAGATTGGTCAGCTGCAGAGAGAAGTGTTTCAGTATCAAGGCTACTTTCATCGTCATGGTTCTGCTCAGCCGAAGTTTTGACGAGCTCAGAAACGAAATTATTATACGAACCACTTTTCTCGACCCAGCCTTTTACAGCACTGGAGTTAGCAACCGTCTCATTGAATGTCCAGCCATATGCCACCAGCAAAAGGCTGCTGAAAAAGACACTAGTAAGGATAAAAGCAGCGATGCTCCTGAAGAAGCCCATTACCGGTTAGAACCTGATTCTGCGGGAGACTTTCTCAACCGCGTCTAATTCTTTTTGCTGGTAGGGGAGCACTTGAGACAGTGCACCAGTTATAGCTTCAGCATCTTCTGGAGCAAAGTAGATTCTTATTGTCGGGGAGAGTTTACTCAATGTATCTAGCCAAATACTTTCAATCGCTCCTTCTCGAACTACAGAGAACGAGCGGAATTCATTAATTGGATACGATTTTCCGTCAATTTTTAGCGTAGACCCGGATAAGTCATAGTGGCGAGTTTCTGGTTTTCGCGCCGAATAATACATTGCTACGAAAGTTACGATAATGATTGTTATAGAGGCTAGTAATTCTCCAGTTACGAAATAAATTATGCTTGCAACTACAGCCGCTCCTGCAGCAATAGCAGCGAACCACGTGGGGGTTTTATCATGGGCTATGTACTCAGAGGCTGTCCACTGGATTGTTTTCATCTCAGTTTTTGGCTCAGACTTCTCACTAGAATCTGTAAAGGCCCAGCCTGTCTCTGATGACGAAGACTCGTTAGCTGCTGACTCCTGAGAATTATCTGCAACAGGGGCTGTAACTTGAGGTGTTGGCTCTGGCGCTATTTTCTCACCGGGTTTTGGAGCGTTGTCATCCTGCATATGCTTATTGTAACAGACTGTTCAATCGGGTTTCTCTCTGTTATAATCCTTCTCCAGCCAGTCAGCATATATATACGGAGAGGTACCCAAGTGGCTGAAGGGGTCGGTTTGCTAAATCGATAGTGGGGGGA
>CAYGOR010000051.1:0-5520 GCA_964351635.1 uncultured Candidatus Saccharibacteria bacterium | reverse complement strand
TTATGGAGTTTGATATAAAACAATTGGCTCAGGCCATGAAACTAATAGCAGAAGAAAAAAACTTACCAGAGGATGTTGTGCAAGAAATAGTTGAATCAGCTCTTGCAGCAGCTTATAAGAGAGATTTTGGTGATCGTGAACAAGAAGTTCGGGTGGCAGTGAACCTGGCTACTGGTGAGACTGACGTTTTCGTTAACAAGGTAGTCGTTGAAGAAGTCCTTGATGCGAATTTCGAAATTTCAATGGCTGACGCCAAGAAAATAAAGAAAGACGCCAAGCCTAACGATGAGGTCGAGCAGTATGTAGAGGTTAAGACCTTTGGAAGAGTTGCAGCTCAGACAGCCAAACAAGTCATCATGCAAAGGCTACGCGAAGCTGAGCGCGAAGTAGTCATGGCTGAGTACGAAGATAAAATCGGTCAGATAATTAATGGGATCGTAACAAGAGTTGAGAACCGCATTGTGCGAGTAGAAATCGGTAAAGCTCAAGGAATTATGCCAGCTAGTGAACAGAGCTCGAGCGAAAGATACTTCGTAGGCCAGAGAATTAAAGTATTTCTAAAAGACATAGAAAAAGGCTTCCGTGGTCCACAACTTATCGTTAGTCGCGGTTCAGCAGAGTTAGTTCGACAGCTATTTGAATCAGAAGTTCCTGAAATGGAAAATGGTGCGGTTGAAATGAAAGCGATTGCTAGAGAAGCTGGAGTAAGGACTAAGCTTGCTGTTCACTCTACGGTACAAGGCGTTGATCCTGTTGGAACTTTTGTAGGTGGTCACGGCACAAGAGTAAATGCAGTAGTCAGTGAAATCGGCGACCAGGAAAAGATCGACATTGTCACCTGGGATGAAGACCCAGCTACATACATTTCAAATGCATTGAGTCCAACTAAAGTCCAAAAAGTGGAAATCAATGAGGCAGAGAAAAAAGCTAAAGTGCTAGTCCCTGAAGACCAGTTATCTATTGCAATCGGAAAAGGTGGGCAAAATGTTCGTCTAGCCAGCAAGCTAACTGAATACGAGCTAGATATAACAGCTACAAATGCTGATACAGAACCTGAAGCGACAAAAGACAATTCTGATAAAGCAAAGGGCGGCGAAATAGCACAAGAAAAAACAACCGACAAAACTAAAGTAGAAGTCCTAAAGAAAGAAAAGCCAAAGTTAAAGCGAAAGAGCGAGTTAGAAAACAGCCTTCTGTCAGCAATTGATGAACACGGTGAGTAAAGAACTAGCAATATTGTTTTTGCAGGAAACTTGAGAAAACCAAGAGTCACATCTACTAATCATATGTAAGACTATTAGCACTCGGAATTGACGAGTGCTAATTTGAGAGTGTATACTCTTAAGTATGAATTCAAACGACGATTTTCAAGACTTTCTACAACATCTAAGTGATAACGCTTTGCAAAGCCTGCGACATGCTGACGGAATTGCTCGAGCGACAGGGTCGGCTTATGTTGGCACTGAGCACCTGCTATTGGGGGTTTTAGCACAGCAGCAGTCTCTAGGGGCTAAAGTTCTTAAAGATTCAGGTGTCACGCTAGAAAAAGCTCGCTTAGCCATGAATCTAACGGCAAACGTGAATATGACGTCCCATATGGGTGCAAAGGGGCTTTCTGAGGCTGCTAAACTAACGTTGAAAATGGCCTGGGAGGTCGCTCAAGAATATGCTCAAGACACCTGTGGTACGGAGCATATAATCTACAGTATTTTAAGTCAAAAGAATGCATCTGCAACTGCACTACTGCGTAATATGAGCGTGCCCGTTGATGAAACACTGAATCAGCTGGAATCGCTACTAAATCGACAAAGCTATAGTCACTCTGAACAAGGCGAAACGAAGACTCGCCGCAGAAAAGGTAAAAAGACAATGGTGGAAACCTACTCTCTAGACCTAACTGCACAAGCTAAGGCTGGCAAACTCGATCCTGTTGTCGGGCGAGACGTCCAAATAAGAAGACTTGTAACTATACTAAATAGACGAACTAAGAATAACCCAGTGCTTATTGGTGAACCCGGCGTTGGAAAAACAGCAATAGTAGAGGGCGTTGCCCAGAGGATAGTCAACGATGACGTTCCTGATGCACTCATAGATAAGAGGGTTTTAATGCTGGATCTGGCGGCTATGATCGCTGGGACAAAGTACCGCGGTGAATTCGAAGATCGCTTAAAGAAAGTTATGAAGGAGTTGGAAGATGATGATCAGACGATTATTTTCATCGACGAAGTCCATCAAATAGTTGGCGCTGGATCTGCCGAGGGCTCAATGGACGCTGGAAATATACTTAAACCAGCTCTAGCTAGAGGTAAAATTCAGATGATTGGCGCTACCACAACCAATGAATACACCAAACATATTGAAAAAGACGCAGCTCTAGAGAGGCGCTTACAGCCAATTATTGTTCCTGAAACAAACGAGCAAGAAACATTGGCGATTCTTAGAGGTTTACGAAAACATTACGAAGACTTTCATGCCGTCAAGATCAGTGACGATGTACTTGTCGATACAGTTGCCCTAGCGGCTCGTTATGTGCAGGACAGGTATATGCCTGACAAAGCTATCGACTTGCTCGATGAAGCAGCTGCACATCTGCGGGTTGAAAAAGGTAAAACGCCTCCGAGAGTTCGCGAATTACAGAAAGAATCGAAACTGGTTCAAGTTCGCATTGATGAGGCTGTCGACGCCGAAGATTATGAACAAGCAGCTAAGGAAAAGCAGCGCGCGAGTCAGATACATGAAGAACTGCAAGAGCTATTGAAAGCTGGAAAAGGTGAGAAAAGACTAACCCTTAGCAGTGATGACATTGCAGACGTGGTCTCACGCATGACTGGGGTCCCTGTAAGCAAAGTAATTCGCTCTGAGGTCTCTCAGCTTATGAACCTTGAGAAAAGACTTGGTAAGCATATTATCGGACAGTCAGAGGCTGTGGAAGCGGTTTCAAGAGCAGTGCGAAGAAGTAGAAGTGGCGTTGCATCTAGCAACAGGCCGATTGGGTCGTTTATCTTCATGGGTCCGACTGGTGTAGGTAAAACCGAGCTAGCTCGAAAATTGGCAAGTGAGTTCTTTGGAAGCAAAGATTCACTGATTAAAATTGATATGAGTGAATTCGCCGAACGGCATACGACATCGCGACTTGTTGGAGCAACGGCAGGCTACGTTGGCTACGACGATGGCGGACAGTTAACCGATAAGATACGAAGACAACCTTACTCAGTGGTGTTATTTGATGAAATTGAGAAGGCTCATCCAGATGTTTTCAATATGCTGCTGCAAATTCTTGAAGATGGCACACTTACTGACGGAAAAGGACGTAAGATTAACTTCAGCAATACTATCGTAATTATGACCAGCAACATTGGCGCAGATAAACTGCAAAAGGAAGCTAGGCTAGGGTTTGAAGCCGATGACAGGTCAGATTTTAAAGATCTTGATGCACTACATGAAAAAAATAAAGAAGACGTTAAGGCAGAGCTCAAAAAGATGATGAGACCAGAATTGCTTAACCGCATTGATAAAGTAGTGGTTTTCAGGGCTCTAACAAAAGAAGATGCACTAGAAATTATTGATTTACTAGTAAGTGAGCTGAAAGATAGATTGGTTAGAAAAGGCGTAAGTGTAGAATTATCGATAGCAGCAAAACAGCTTTTAATTGAAAAAGGATATGACGATAAGAATGGCGCTAGACCACTCAGAAGATTACTTCAAGACGAACTTGAAGACCATATTGCTGAACAGTTGTTAGCAGAAGAGCTGCAAAAAGGCGATATATTAAAAGTTGGTGTGCGATCAGGTAAGCTCGACTATAAAATTTCGAAAGAAAAAGCTAGTTCGAAGAAGTAATTAGCGCGTGTTGATGCTACAATCTTAACTATGCATAAGCGTTTAGCCACCTGGTTGGTTGTGTTTGGAGTTTTCGCAGCGGGATTTTATGCTACTTATCGTAGTCAAGACATTATTGACTGGTGGATATTGCGGGATTACGTACCAAGTGAACAGATAGCTTCAATAGTTGACGAGACTGGTATGAATAGCGAGGGTAAAAAGCTATTCTATGTAAACGACCCTAGGATTACAGACTCTAAGGAAGATTTTAATAACTCATGTAGAACTAATAACGAGGTGATAGTTCTGGGTTGTCATGTGCAGGGTCATGAAATTGTCATTTATGACGTTAACGATGAGCGGCTAGATGGGATTGTTGAAGTTACGGCTGCTCATGAAATGCTACATGAGGCTTACGAGAGACTTAGTAGCTCTGAAAGAGATGAGGTCGATGCACTGCTCGAAAGCCATTATGATTCAATAAAACTTGAAGATGATAGATTGCAAACTACAATTACAACATACAAAAAACGCGATTCTACTATAGTAAACAATGAATTGCATTCGATACTGGGTAGTGAGAAGCGCGACCTTCCGAAAAGACTGGAAGATTATTATTCACGATATTTTGATGACAGGATGTTAGTTGTTGAGCTGGCTGAAGACTATGATGATGCTTTTGCAATAAGACAAGATCAAATTGATACATACGATAAGCAACTTAGCGGGTTGCAAGGTGACATTACGCAGCTAGAGATTTCAATCGGGGAGCAAGGCAGCAGCCTTCAGTCAATGCGCAATCAACTAGAGAGTTTGAGATCTTCCGACCCAGAATCATATAATGCACAAGTTCCAAGCTTCAATAGTGCAGTAAATAGCTATAACAAAGACATTGCTAGCCTTAGAAAGTTAATAGACAAGTTCAACAATATCGTAGCTGAAAGAAACGAAATAGCTTTAGAAGAGCGAGAACTGGTTGAAGCAATCGATTCTCGAATCAGTGAGCTGTAGTACAATACAAGCTAAGAATGGGTAAGAATAGTAAAGTTTACATTTGCACTAATTGCAGCCATCAGACATCCTCGTGGGCAGGTAAGTGCCCTAATTGTTCAGCTTGGAGCACTCTGCAGGAGCAGTTGCAAGTAACTACAAGTGGAGTTAAGACTAGTGGCCGAAAATTAGATGCTGTCAAAGTGTCAGAAGTAGTAAAAACCGACACAAAAGCTCGGATGAATACTGAAGACCCGCAGCTTGACTTGGTCTTAGGTGGAGGCTTGGTTTCTGGTAGTGTTGTACTGCTGGCTGGTCAGCCCGGCATCGGTAAAAGCACGATTCTAATGCAGATAGCTCATTCGTTGGCAAACAAGCTGAGAGTACTCTATGTCAGTGGCGAGGAGTCGTCACATCAGGTGGCTTCAAGAGCCACTAGATTAGGCGCAGCCAAACATGAGATTAAGTTAGCGTCCTCTACAGTCGCAGATGATATAGCCAATACTATCGCAAGTGGAGAGTTCGATATTGTAGTAGTAGATTCAGTGCAAACAATAGCTGCGAATGATATTGCTTCCAGTGCAGGCAGCCCTAGTCAAATAACTAACAGTACTCAACTACTAACCAAGGCTGCAAAAATCAGCGATACTACTGTGATAATAGTAGGTCATGTTACAAAAGAAGGATCAATAGCTGGTCCTAAGCTAT
>CAYGOR010000050.1:0-5559 GCA_964351635.1 uncultured Candidatus Saccharibacteria bacterium | reverse complement strand
GCCACTGGGCAATTGGATCATTTTATTCATGAGGATATAGACATAGAGCGAGACTTTGTTGTTGATAGCCTAAAGAAAACTGGTCAAGTAAGTAGAGTGGAGGTCGTCAAGCATTTCACGAGTGCCTTCCATGATAGAAATAACGGTGGCGACCGAATCAAGACAGACGGAAGTTTGCCGTTTATTTACCTTAAATAGGCTTTAGAAAACTGTCTCGTTTTCAAGCTCAGGGGGTAAGAAGCCTTCAGGATGTTTAAACCCAGCTTCCCATTTAGTCCCCTTACTGTAACCCATATCCTTCATTAGCTTAGTGGGTGCGTTGCGCAGATGCAGCGGAACTTTTAAGTCACTATGTTCGCTCGCCAGGCGCTTAGCATTCGACATCGCATTGGTCACGCGTCTTGATTTTTCACACTTTGCTAGGACTGAGGCGCAGTGATAGAGGTTGTATTCGCACTCTGGCAAACCAACGCGTTCCACTGCTAGGAAGGTAGATACAGCTATGTTCAAGGCTGCTGACTGCGCGATGCCGATATCTTCACTTGCAAACACAACCATTCTACGGGCAACAAACTTTGGGTCTTCGCCGCCTTGCAATATCCGCGCTAAATAATAAAGTGTGGCATCGACATCCGATCCACGCATGGATTTTATGAAAGCGCTGATTAGGTCGTAGTGCATATCTCCATTCTTATCGTATCCCGGAAGCTTTCTTTGGGCAGCGGTTTTGATTGTCTCTTCAGTTATTTTGCCTTTAGAAAGCTGGTTAGCTAGCTCTAGATTCCCTAAAGCAATCCTCGCATCACCGCCTGATAAATGAGCTAGAGTTGCCACACTTTTTTTCGGCAGTTCCTTCGAACTTAGTCCAAGTTTCTTTGCACCGCTACGTAAAATCTTTTCTATGTCAGTTTGCTTTAGTGGTTCCAGTACCAGCACTCTGCTGCGGCTGAGGAGCGGGTTGATAACTTCAAAGCTTGGGTTCTCGGTAGTAGCTCCTATTAGTGTTATTGTTCCATTTTCTACGTGAGGCAGAAAAGCATCCTGCTGCGCTTTATTGAAACGGTGTATCTCATCGACGAACAGCGTAGTGGATTGCCCAAGCCGATGGTTTTGTTTGGCGTGTTCAATGACCTTACTGACATCGGCCTTACCAGAAGTAACTGCGCTGAGTTCAAGGAACTCTGTGTCGGTGCCATTAGCAATAATACGAGCGAGAGTTGTTTTACCAGTGCCAGGAGGACCCCAAAGAATCAGTGAAGTGGGCTGCTTTTTCCCTATAATCTCACGTATTATTTGCCCCTCACCAACTAAGTGTGACTGACCTATAACTTCTCCGATCGAGTTTGGCCGCATTTGCTCTGCAAGTGGTTTCATATATTAATTATAGCGCTACCAGTAGATTCATTTTGTGACATGAGCTACAATACCCCTTATGCTCACGACATATTTCCGAAATATACGCTCACAAGTTCTTGAAGTCATTGACACTCCAAAGCGGGGTTCATGGGTTAGTGTAGTTGATCCGAGTGATGAAGAGCTTAAGGAGTTAGAGAAAAAGTATGGTCTAGATGAAGATTTGCTTCGAGACGGAATCGACTTATACGAAGTGCCGCGTATTGAACATGATGATGGCAACTTGTATATCTACGTTCGTTTCTGTCGACCGGAAGGTGAGCATACTAGCACTCATCCGATATTGATCATTATGACGGCTGACATGTTTATCACGGTATCGCGGATTGAGGCAGAGCCAGTGGCGACACTAATAAATTCCGGGAACGTAGTCACAACTCAGAAGATTAAAAGCATACTGCAGATTCTGGCCGAACTTAATCGTGGTTATCGCAGACATCTAAACGGCGTTACTCGTAAGATTATCTTTACTCGCAAGCGTCTTCAGAAAACAATCGTCAATAATAATGATATTTTGACATTTATTGATGTTGAAGAAGATCTTAACGAATTCCTTGCCGCTCTGCAGCCGTATGGAATAGTTTTGCAAGCCTTAGTAAACGGGCGCTACTTTAAGTTGCATGAAGAGGATAAGGACTTGATTGAGGATCTGCAGTTGTCTGCAAGTGAGCTCATGGAGCTAACTAAAAGCCGTCTAAAAACTATCCAGAACATCCGTGAGGCTTACAATACCATTGCGACGAACAACCTAAACCGAGTCTTTAAAAGATTGACTAGCATATCTATATTTATGGCGATCCCAACGATAATAGGCGGGTTATACGGCATGAACGTTATATTGCCACTAGCCAGTAACGATAATGCGTTTTGGATAGTCTTGCTTATTACTTTTATGTTTACGCTAGCCTTTGTCGGCTATTTCCGTTACAAAAAATGGCTCTAACAGCACTTGCTGCACAAACCTGATAACTCTAGACTATGGGATTGAATTTTGAATTTATATTTATGCTGGAGTTTATTCATTTCGCTAACTAATGACTGAGACTCCTCGAAGGAGACGATAATTCCGCAATTGGTGCAAGTCATGTGATGGTGGTGCGAGGAGAACTTGTCACTTAACTCAACAGTGTATTTCCAGCCACTGTACACGTGGTGAGTAATCCCAAGTTTCTGAAAAACAGCCAGATTACGGTAGACAGTAGCTGAGTCCATAATTCTGGAGCATACTTTTGCGAGCTCAGTTATCGAAGCAGGGGAGTGAAGCGTAGATAAAGCGTTAAACAAAGCTTGCCGTTCTTTGGTAAGGCGATAACCGTTGTCTTTTAGTAGATGTTGGAATTGTGAGTTGGCTGACATGATATATGCAATTATAACCTTTATTGCGAAAAAGTTGCAATAACAAACTGCACAGAATAGAATGAGTTTAATATGTTAAATGTAATTCTATTTTCATTAATTGGTGGCCTGGCGTCGGTTTTAGCAGTTAGTTTTCTCTATAGAGAAAAAAACAGAGCTACAAAACTAGTAACTTATGCGACGCCGTTCGCGGCGGGTGTACTACTCGCAGCTGCACTAACCGACCTTATACCGGAAGCGCTTCACGAAGCAGATGTTGCTCCTGTAATGAAAGCCGTTTTATTAGGCATGCTTGCTTTTTTCTTATTAGAAAGATATATACGGTGGTTTCATCATCATCATGAGCACGAAGCAAAAGATAGCGCAAACAACTCCTTAATTATAGTCGGAGATACGTTGCATAATGCAATCGACGGTATAGCAATTGGTGCTGCTTTTTTAATTAGCCCGTCAACTGGAATTATCGCTTCGGTAGCTGTCGCTGCTCATGAAATACCGCAAGAGATTGGTGACTTTGGACTCTTGCTCAAAAACGGCATGAAGTACAAAAAAGTACTTAAAATTAATATAATGAGTTCGCTAGCTACGACAATAACGGCTGTTGCTACGTACACAGTTGGAGATGCAGAAAGCAGTCTGATACCTTATCTGTTAGCAGTAACTGCCGGGTTCTTTATATATATCGCAGCAAGCGACATTATTCCTGAGGTACACGAATCGTCACATGGTAAAAAAGATGTTCGTCCATGGCTGCTCATTGTCGGTGCAGTTTTAGTTATGATATTTTCTCCAATTGCGCATGACTATATTGATGCTAGTCATATAGATCAACACGATAATAGTTCAGAGACTTCAGTCAATCACGATGATGAAGAGCTCCACATCGATGAAGAAGAACATCACGAAGATGATGATCATCACCATGAATAAGCTACAATAGAGCTTATGGCAGAGATCGTAATCGCACTATCCGCATTCATCGCAATAATGGGCATCGCTACATTGATTGTGATGATAAGGCGCCTGATGGCTGGCGGCGTAGCGCAAGGATCTAAGGATTCGCAGTTACTGCAGCAGAACCTTAATCATTTGTCCGACAACGTCCAGAAGTTGCAAGAGAATTTGCGCACTCAAATCGATGCAAAAATGGACAAGAATCAAGAAAGCATGCAGAGACAATTGCAATCAAGTGCAAAATTGATAGCTAATGTTACTGAACGATTAACAAAACTGGACGATACAAATAAGCGGGTGGTTGACGTTGCAGACGAGCTAAAGCAGCTGCAAAACGTGCTGCAGAACCCAAAACAACGCGGCGTCCTAGGAGAGTTTTACTTAGATCAAATTCTGCAGAACTTGTTGCCACCAAGTGCTTATGATTTGCAGTACAAAATATCAGACGGCAATATTGTAGATGCGGCCATAAAGCTAGACGGCAAAATATTACCGATTGATAGTAAATTCTCGCTAGAGAACTATAATCGATTACTTGAAGCTAAAGACACTGAGAGGCCTGGATTTGAAAAAGCGTTTAAAGACGACCTAAAAAAGCGAATAGATGAAACTGCTAAATACATTCAGCCGAAAAAGGGCACACTTGAACAAGCACTAATGTTCATTCCATCCGAAGCGATTTATTACGACTTACTAGCAAATAAAGTAGGAGCAAGCGGTGTATCGGGACGAGATTTGATGCAGTATGCTGCCGTCGAGAAGCGTGTGGTCATAGTCGGTCCAAGCACCCTTAGTGCTATGTTACAGGTAATTGTTCAAGGGCTACGGAGCTTGGAAATACAAAAAGACACAGAACTTATCAAGAAAAATATCGAGCAGCTGCAAAAGCATTTAATAGCCTATGATGGATACTTTAAGAAAGTAGGCAATAGCTTAGGGGCTACTGTTGGTCATTACAATAGCGCCTCTAAAGAGCTAGGTAAGATAGACAAAGATATTGTTAAAATCGGCGGCGGAGATAACGTTATTGAGGCAGAATCGATAGAACGACCAACTAGTAGCGCTGATTAACAGGCTCAAAAAAGCTATCTACCAGCAGTCTTGCAAGTTCAGGGGAGTGCCCAGTGGGGCATGTAGCTAGACCAAACTGAACGTCAGATAAGTAACCTATTACCTCCATAATTTTATCTTCACCTTTAATATTAAATGTCTGAACAGTGGAATTTTCATCAATTAAGTTCTTGGCTTGCTCAGCGGGAGGCGTTTCTGATAGGTCTGAGATAATAAGAATACCGCACGGATCTCCCCCTTCGGGACTTACATGAAATTTATTAGGTGCATTGGGGGGATTTACCACTGGTGTAGTATTTGTCCATGAATTACAGGTCCCTGTAGCTATCCAATATCCTGCTGACGTAGGGATGTATCTATTTTCACCCAAAGTAACCGGTCTTCCGGTGGCGCGTCCTATAACAAACTTTGTGGATATTAATTCATGATTATCTCTTTTTTCGATTGATGCGTCGAATCGTGCAACAATCTCTCCCGACCATATGTTTGATAATGCTGGATGGTATGACATGAAACTAGCATAGCAATAAGTTAACTTGTTGTCATGAAGTGTTGATAGTTATTTATAATCGACAATAAAAGTATAAACAAGGGCGGCGGTCCAAGAGAAGTTCTTAGCGCCTGCTGGTTTCCCAGTTTTGGCCGAAAAATATTCGTACGGGCCGTGCTCCTCGACAGCTTTAATGGACTGCGTCCTGATATGCTGTGCCTCTTTTTCATATCCGTAGCGCTGTAAACCATCTGCGATGAGCCAGTTAGTGTTTA
>CAYGOR010000049.1:3914-6008 GCA_964351635.1 uncultured Candidatus Saccharibacteria bacterium | reverse complement strand
AGCAACGTGCGTTACACTTAATACATATGGCTGAGCAGCAAGACGACCAACACAAATTCAAAAAAAACAAAGATGGGTTCGAGATGGATGCTGTCGATCCGATCCAAGACGTCATGAGTGATGAAGAGCTAAAAGAAGCTGAAAAACGTATCGAATCCTTGATTGATGAGATCAACGAGGAGTGATTTGGAGGTGCGTACGGGTAACGCTCCCGTCTACTAGCTTTTGCAGAGCTATGCCTAACTTCTCGGCCAACGCACCATTAGTGTATTAGTATAAAGCAGTAACTGGTATAATCAATCTGTAAAATTCATTACCTGATTAAGCAAGCGCGGGTGGTGGAATTGGTATACACGAGGGACTTAAAATCCCTTGCCCGAAACGGCTTGCGGGTTCAAGTCCCGCCCCGCGCACCAAATAGCAGTTTTACAAGTTAATATTATAATCCTTGTTGTTAGGCTCGCATGCGACTCGACCCATGAATTAGGCCCTACACTTTATACGAATATGTTAACCCCCAAAACATTCACAACTCGCAACGGATCTAGATTTATTAGTATTACATTATTGGCGATTAGCGCGATTATGCTAATAGGCCTTGAATATAAAGTCCCTGGTTGGTTATTTTGGTCTGCTGGATTGATTAGCCTGTCACTTTGCCAGAAGAACTTCAGGAATCACATCGCTCTGATTTACCTATCGCTAGCTCTGCTTGGTCTAATTCCTATTTCAACCGACATAACTAACGAAAACATTCTTCGTATGGGATCTGTTCTATTACTAGCGTTATCGCTGCCCTATTTCTTAGAGAGAAAGTTCGCAGAAAAAACAGCGATATCATTTCCCTTTCACCATGGCCGTAAATGGTACAAAAAAGAAGTCGCCTACATAGTTATAACAGCTGTAATCGCCTACCTTGTGCTGCCGTTCTATTTCCAGAATACCGGTGCATATTTAAATTGGAGCGTTGATAATACCTTCGCGAGTATAGGCAGGCTGTTCATAGGCACAAATGCGCTTGGAATCTGGGATGAGCTGTTTTTTATCAGCACGGTTCTCGCTATATTGCGGCTTCATTTACCGTTTTGGCAGGCTAATGGTTTGCAAGCAGTGTTGTTCACGTCATTTCTATACGATCTAGGTTTTGTCGGATGGGCGCCGTACATTATTTATCCTTTTGCGCTAACTCAAGGCTATATCTTCAAGAAAACTGACTCACTTTTATACATCATAACGATCCATCTGACTCTAGATTTTGTATTATTCCTAGCTCTGATAAACGCTCATCATCCGCATCTGGTCGATATATTTATAACCTAGAGACCAACTAAAAACACCTCTTATTAAGAGGTGCTAATAGCTGCTTAAATCTTAAAATATCGCTATTAATAGTGCGATGACGCCAATAATTGCTAATGCTGTAGTTAAAGTTCCTGTCATTTATTTCTCCTTTATTAACAGCTGTATAGTACCTAGCAGGTGCCTCTCCAGCAGGTAAATAGTTCACATTGTAGCTATATTTTTTCTCACAGTGCTAATGTATAGGTATGTTTAAGGAATATTTTGATAACCTTCCGAGTGCTGAGAAAGCAGCATTAGCGGACGTAGTACACATTGTCCTAGAAGTCGAACCAACGGCTGTAGAAGGGCTAAGCTATGGCCTGCCTGCACTAAAATATAACGATAGACCTCTCATTGGCTTTAGCTCGAATAAGCATGGTTTAAACATTTATCCTTTTGACCCAAAGATAATTTCAGAAATAGTTAGCGAGCGGCCAGGCCTGGAACACAGCAAAGGAGTCATTCGTTTCACTGTCGAACATCCCTTGCCTGAAGAAGTCGTGGTCTTAATGACACGCCTTAGACTCGCCAACATTAGGTAAAGTACTGTTCAAAAATAGCCAGCAATCTGTTAAAATAAGCATTCGGTGTGGCTCTTTAGCTCAGTTGGTAGAGCAACGGATTGAAGCTCCGTGTGTCCCCAGTTCAAGTCTGGGAGGAGCCACCAAAGTAAATTCAGAACTCCGCATTTTATAAGTGTGGAGTTTTTTATTGGACACAGCGACGGGTGGTCACCTAAAGGCGACCCCTCGC
>CAYGOR010000049.1:0-3814 GCA_964351635.1 uncultured Candidatus Saccharibacteria bacterium | reverse complement strand
GGAGGAGCCACCAAAGTAAACTTACAACTCTGCATTTAAAAAGTGTGGAGTTTTTTATTAGCCTTTCTTTTTGAACCTGTCTTTATCTCGAACTAAAAGCTTTTGTAGTGATTTTTCAAGCTCCTTATCAAGATCTATATTGTGCTGATTCGCCATGCAAATTACTGTGAAGAGCACGTCGCCCAGTTCCCCTCCAAGGTCATCTGGCTCCTCCGTTGGTTTCTTCGGCTTGTCGCCATACATATGATTCAGTGCTCTAGCTAGCTCTCCGACTTCTTCTGAAAGTCGTGCTAGATTACTTAGCGGCTCCCAATAAGGCTTCTCATAATCCTGCAGGATGGTGTCTAGCTTCTTCTGAAATTCACTAATAGTCATTATCATCTCCATACTTACTTGATAGATGCCATAGGCTACAGTCCCTGCAACAGTAGGATTTTAGCTTTACACCGCGTTGGTGCTCCGCCACTCTGGCCGCATCGTCAGCCTGACTCTGGTTATCAAAACTCATTTTATCTTCGCATTTCATCAGTTAATTATATCAGTAATATTGATATTACTTACGCTTTTTGGTATAATATACTTTACGGGGTCGATTTTAGCTCGACAGTGGACTTTTACAATCTAGCGTGGCAAGCCGGTTTGATCTGAACGTTATCCGGATCAAATTTCAAATGCAGATTCATTTGATCGCGAAGAAGCTGAAGCAGCAGTATCAAACCTGTTCGCTGGTAACTTCGCACTAGTAGCCTAATTTAGGTTGCGACTCATTATTCCAGACATCAGATACGGAATAGAGTCTTATATCATCTGATTGCTGTTTTATCCGCCACCTGAGGATAGAACTTAAGCTTATCAGGATGCCAGTCACTCATATTTTGTTTGTTTATAGTGAGCGACTGAAAGATTTTATAAACAAACTAAGCTTGTAGTCATCTAGAGAGTAAACCATTGGACGTGGGTGCGATTCCCACCGACTCCACCAAGCAAAGTAGCCGACAATTAAGTCGGCTTTTTCGTTTTGTGAGCAAAATCACATACTTATTATGTTTAATCGGAGTATGTTGTAAATGTATCAACTTGTAAAATAAAGGAAAAATAAATGGGCGTCGACTTTCCTCCAAGTGTTTTCACGCGTGCTGAGCAGCGTGACCGAGAGCAGCACCAAAGACCAATAGCAAAAATAACTGGGGAACTCATTAGTCAGTACACCGAAAAGCTAAGAATAGGCCCTGTTGCTGGAGTACTTGCGGTCGCTGGAACTTTGCAAGACTATATAAAACGCAGCTAAATACTTGCCCCAAGCTAAGCTATACCGTTAAACTACCGTTAATGGCTGGGCAAAAACACACAAACTTAAAACAACACCATGTCGATGACGCCCTCGACTACATCTCTGACTATTGGAAAACAACAAAAAGAAAAAGCTCCAAAAGCGATGAGACGCTTATCGGGCTACCCCATCCGTATATTGTCCCTGGTCCAGAGAGTCGGCATTTCGTGTTTAACGAACAATATTACTGGGACAGCTATTTCATAGCACTAGGCATTGACGATGAGAAGCTGGTGACTGGCATGCTCGACAACCTCATCTATCTATTTAAGAAATTTGGTCTCATACCAAATGCGAACAGATATTACTTCACGTCACGCTCACAACCCCCAATACTTACCACCTTTATATTCCATGTCTACGACAAATACAAAAAATCTGATTCGTGGCTAAAGGAGAAGATTAAAGTTGCACAGGAAGAGTATGAGACTGTCTGGATGTCCTCTGACCACCCACATTCTCGTAAAGTACACGATGGGCTAAGTCGATACTACGATATCAATTTCCTGCATGACCTTGCAGAAGCTGAAAGTGGCTGGGATATGACACCCCGTTTCCAGCGTCAATGTTTAGACTTCATCCCATTTGATTTGACATGTCTACTGTATAAATATGAATCAGACTTTCGGCGAGCTGCTGAACTATTTGGGGACGATCAGCAGGTCGCAAAGTGGCAGATGGCCATGAATGCCCGACGCAAAGCAGCAAATACATACCACTGGCATAATAGGCACAAGTTTTTCTTTGATTACAATTTCCAGAAAGACGAAAAAAGTGACGTATGGTCAGTAGCAGCATATTACGCACTTTGGTCAGGACTAGCTACGTCAGCACAAGCTAGCGAACTTGTAGACAAGCTCCACCGTTTTGAGAAAAAGGGCGGCTTAACCACTACGATAGGTAATTTCATGTACTACAACCTCTTTGGGTCTACAAAAACGCAGTGGGCGTACCCAAACGGCTGGGCACCTCTACATTATTTCGCAATCGAAGGTCTAGAAAACTATAACTTCGCAGCAGCTGCTCAACGCGTCGCCAAAAGATGGCTTCATACTAACCTCGAATGGTTTGAAGATCACGGTGAATTTCTAGAAAAATATAATGTTGTAAACCCAGATTTAAAGCCAGCCGAAGGTTTATACCCATCTCAGACTGGGTTTGGTTGGACTAACGGAGTGTTTGTCTACTTGGCTGATAAGTACTTATGAACGAGCGTTATCGATCATTCGCTTAAATAAATCCTGGAAATAACGCTGCTCTTCGTCACTAAGACTACCGACTATCCCTGCTTGGGTAACATCTAACACGTCATGGCTTTGGCTCAGAACCTTCTCACCCTCCTCAGTTAAATCGAGCTCGCGAGCGCGCTTATTGCCCATAACAATCCCAACGCTAATTAGACGCCGTCTTTCAAGCAATCTTATTTGCCTTGAGATACTAGCCTCCGTCTGATCAAGTAAGTCAGCTACCATATTTTGCCTAGCATGGGTGTTCCTGCCAATCGCTTCCAGCACCTTAAACTGTGCGAAGCGTATACCAACTTGCTCTGATAATGCTTCATCGGCTCGTTTTTCGAGCAGAAAAGCTAATGTGTGTATTTGCCAATAAAGTCTCGGTTGCATAAGCTCGCTAGAGTCCTTCTAAAATATCAGTAGAGAATAATTTCGCGATTGTTTCTAGTTCATCCCTGTCTGAATCAGTTGGTTCTTTGACAAGTAGTGTTCCACCGTAATATTTCGAGCTAGAAGGATTGAATAATATTTCGCTGACATTTTCTTCAAAATAAACATAATCTCTCACCACTACAAAATCTAATGCATCCCGTGTAGACACTAGATTAAAATCCTCGATAGCAGAACCAGATATGCGTTTTCCATCCTCATCTATGTATGCTGCGACACACGCATACTCTTTACCCCCGATAAACGTATAGCCGATACAATCCCAGAGCGCACCGCCTCTTCCTCCACCACTCAAATCTTGATTACCCGAGTTAAGGTATAGAATAATATCGTCACGCAAGGCGAATGAACCGGTAAATACCGGCTCAGCATTATCAACGTCAGTCGTCACTTTTCCCCATGATTCGGGGTAATAAAAGCTGAAGCCATCACCTTCATAAAAAGAATAATCTTCTGGAATTTCTGGTTTAAGAGAGCCGTCAAAATTTAAGGTTGAATCTTCATTATTTGCGATGTCCTCTACTTCTGAGTCACTCTGATTCGTATTTTCAGACCCGTTATTAGAAGTTTCGTCGCTATTATTTAATAGTAGATACCCGAAATATCCAGTAACCGCTAGAAGCAGTACTATGATGATGATTAAAGCCTTAACTAATTTTTTATTAGGCTTTTTATTATCAAGTTGACTATTTTCAGGCTTATACTGAACCTGCTGTTCATTTTCCATCTAGCATCCCCTTATATAGATTTAGCATAACAGGGATTAAAGCAAAATCATAGATGCTGCCATGATGGCCATGCC
>CAYGOR010000048.1:0-6411 GCA_964351635.1 uncultured Candidatus Saccharibacteria bacterium | reverse complement strand
ATCTGTGTCGCTGTTGCCCATAATCGGGACTGTTACCTCAACAAGGTTCTGCACTGCCTCTTCAACTACGACTTTGTCATCGTAGTGAAGCGCGACCTCAATTGCGTTAGTCAGTTCGTTTTCGCTATCGACTCTACTTATACCAATGCTTGAGCCTAGTCTGGCAGGCTTAACAAATAGCGGAAACTTTAATTCTTTTTTGATTCTGGAATGCCACTGTTTATGATTATCGGTGTAGTCTAGTGCGCTGAAGTAGACCATCGCAGGGGTGGCTTCACCGACAGATAGCGCAATGAGCTTACTAGTGACCTTATCCATAGCAATCGCTGAAGAGTGAACGTCACATCCGACATAAGGCACGTTAGCCATTTCAAGCAATCCCATCAATGCTCCGTCTTCACCGTATGTTCCGTGCGTAGCGGGGAAAACGACGTCAATTTTCATATACTGCTTGCGGCCTGCAAACTGACTAGATTTGACCAGAGTCAGCCCGCCGTCTAATTGAAGCTGCACCTTAGGTGCTTTCTTCATAAAATTTTCAATCTCACCAGACTGATATAGAGATATGTCCTTTAGCTTGTCATCCCAAAACCACTCACCGCTTTTAGAGATATATACCGCTTCGACTCGGCACTTCTTTGTAGCTTCTAGGGGTTTAACAATTGCTGATAGCGCTGTTATTATCGAGATATCGTGCTCCGCACTTCGGCTTCCAAAAATCACTGCAATAGTTTTCATCTATAAAGCTCCTGCTTAATGGATGAATTATTGCAATTATTTATTACAATTACAAGCAATTAATTGTAATTATCAGTCCAGTCGTTTTGCATTAAAACTATATCGCCTGTAGCAAGATGATGCTCAATGGAGGTATAAAATTCAAGCGGATTACTCTCGATTCTCAAATCGCCTATGTAGCCAACTTCTTTCATGGCTTTCTCGATTATTGGACGAGCTGAATTTTCCATCAAAACAACTATGTCAGGAGAATATGTTGCTATGGCCTTCCCTAACTTAGTATGCACATTCTCATTTTCAACGCCTTGATCAACCAGCCCTGGAGTTACGTACCATTTGCGCTTAAAGTCTAGCTCACTAAGCAGTCTCAAGCCTGCGACTAGCCCTTCGATGTTACCGTTGTATGTATCATCAATTATCCAGTGACCACCGAGGTTACGTGGCTGCATTCTGTGTTCAAATGGCGCAATATTACTGCAGCCCTTCTCTATATCGCCTCTTTTCATGCCCAGCTTGTCAGCTAAAGCGGCGCCAAAAGCGACTGGAGCTATCTGGTGACGACCCAATAAACCGCAGCTAATCTGCATGCTCTTCTTGCCTTTTTTCATTGTGAAACTAGTGGATTTAACGCTGATAAGTGGGTTACTGATACTCCAACCCATTACTTTCTTGCTGTTGAACGTTTCGACCTCCTCTAGATAAGGACCAAGCAACTCCGATTCACCTGTAGCATAGACTTCACAGTTGGACAGATTTTTAAGGCTCATTAAATCCTTAGCAACCGAGTCTAGCGATGGATAATGATCAAGATGATTCGGCGCCAGCCCTGTTAATACAGCATAATCTGGGTTTATAAACTTGCCCATTTCTACAACATCACCAGGTGCACCCTCTCCGAACTCAACAATAATAACTTCTTCATCGCCAGAAAGACTATTGATAAACCTTGCTTGTGAATAAGCCGTGTTTTTATTACCTGGAGTCGCTGCTACCTTCATACTTTCGCTCAGGATAGTACTCAATAATTCTTTCATGGTGGTCTTACCATAACTACCTGCTACTGCAATAACCGGGGCTTTATGCTGGCTGAGCTTGCGTTTGGCGGCTGTAATTGCCTTCCTATGCTTTGGGTTTACGATCAATTTGCTTGCTATTAAAGTAAAGATACTTAGCGTCAGTATTACGAGGAATGGAGCTGCAAATAAGCCTACCATTAAGTGCAGACCATAAAACCATACAGGGAGCCTCGGATCTACTAGCGATAAGCTAGCAGCGATGAACGCAACTGCTGTCAGGTAACTAGCAATTATCAAAAGTAAGGCTTTTGAAGTTACTACTAGAGACTTTCTAATTTTTACAGACTGGATAGTATGCTTTTTCTTTATTACTCGCTCTAACCAGTCTAGGAATTTGCTGGGTTCATATTCGACTTGCTGCAACATATAGACTAAATATATTGGAAGCATCGGTGTATAAAGGCTAATGAACGTTCTCATCCTAGGAACTCCTTAATCACTTCTTGGACTTGCGAAGCATGCGTTTGATGAAGAAAGTGATCAGCCTCGGGCACAATGACCAATTTACTGCCTTTGATTGACTGTGCAAACTTCCTTCCATAGGCGGGTGGCGTTGCGGTGTCATAATCCCCATAAACTAACAACGTTTTAGCAGAAATTTTGGATGACTCCGCCACTAAGTCCTCCGATACAACACTCTTAAATGTATCCTGTAAATCTTCGGCTACAAACATATCAGAACCAATGGCATTGTAGACACGTTTTTTGATCCGGTCTTGTGCGGAGCCAGGAAGCAACTTGGTAGGCAATTTAGCAGCCTTCGCTAGCAATCTAAGGGCTTTTTTCTTCGCTTTGTAGCTAGTGCGCACGCCTGATGAAGCTAACAATACTAAGTATTTTGAGGTTAAGTACCGGTTGGCCAGAGCTTTTATTGCAATCGCTCCACCATTGGAGTGGCCGACGACTAAAGCTAGGTTTGAAGGGTCTATCGATAACTTCTTTAGAAACGACTCAGTAAATAACGCGTATTTTTCTAAATTATAAGCTTCAGGCGGTTTTTCCGAGCCACCAAACCCAGGCAAATCTACCGACACGACATAGTAGCTCTTAGCCAGCATGAGCTGTAGCTTAGAAAAGGTATCTTTGTTATCGCCCCACCCATGAAGTAGCAAAGCTACTTGGCTAGTTTTTTTGCCATGAGTTTCGTATGTGACCAGCCCATGGTCAAGAATCAGCTGCATGTCCACCAGTATAGCAATTGCAAAACAATACGCTACAAATTGATCTCTGTATCGTCAATCAATAGCTGGTTAATCTGAGACTCATCTATAGAAAATGGGTCCACTGGTTGAGACTGGCTACTGCCAAAACCATTCATAAGCTCTAAAATATTTTTTGAATCCGCTGGGATCTCGACATTAACAGGCTCATCTGAAGATACAATAGCGAGTTTAGTGTTGAATATTATCGGTGTACCGCTAGTAGTTACATTAGCGTCAATCTTAAATTCCAAATCTCCGTTAGACCTGTTTAGATCCATTCCGAGACTAATAACACCCTTCGCTTCTGAGGCGGAATCATCAACTGTCACCCTGATTTCAAACGGTAGCACATCCCCACCTTCGTAATTGAGCATGAAGTCAATGTAATTTGTACTCTCGCGCCCCTCGACTGGGTAGAAACGGACGTTTTTTATGAACTTATCTCCAGCAACCCATACATCAGCCGAACCGTTATCCAAGTCTAAGTCCTTAAAACTATCTAATCCTGCCTCGAAATCATCAAACGACAATAACTCATCAATAGATTGTCCTGACCCCATGGATTCAAAGACATCCTTAAGTTTTGTTTCTTTAATAATTGGCTCATATGATTTTACGAACTCAATGAAATTCTGTTTATTTACCCCTACGTTTATCTTCACGGTGTCAGTACCTTCAAACTCCTCGGATCCATAAACCTCATTAACTCGGAAGACTGCCTTATCAGAGTCAGACCCAAACAGTCTTTCCCTTAGTGGGACCATTGCTCTTTGACGAATTTCTTCAATATCCTCGTCGCTTAGCTGTGGCAAAGCGCTATCCTCGCCCCCAGAACTTAATCCTTGCTCAATCAACGTATGGTCGATTGAGTACCAAGTCCCGTCAATCTGCTCAATAATTGGTGCCAGGCTCTCAAGTTGCGCACCACCGAATGCTGACAATAGTCCGGTTGCACTTTTTAGTCCTGAAATATTTACGTACAGATCTGGTGTATCACTATTGTCCATGTCAACCGAACGCAGCTCGACAGCTGCGCGCACTCCTGTGATTCCAACACTGGTGTTAAAAGTTGCATTACCGTTACTATCAAATATACCCTCGGCTGATCCGTCAACTGAAATAGGCGAGCTAAGGTCAAATGATGCATCTATTTTTTTAGAAGGAGACTGATTATCTATCTGACTGAACTGATCAATTGCATTAGCGGAATTGCGAAGTGCAGAGTAGAATTTATCCTCTGGTGATTTATTGAGCACCGTAAAATATGCCGCTGCAGCGCCACCCAGTAGCAAAAGGCTCACAAAAAACAGTACCGGCAGAAACCGACTTTTCGTGAACTTTAGTTTTTTAACTGACTTTTCAGTTTCAGGTTGATTAGCTGGTTGGCTCAGCTGCTCTGCTAAAACTGGCTCCTGGTTATCCATTTGTAATCCTCCACTTATCTATTGATTAAACTATACGGCGCAATACTACATAGCACAACTGGGAGGTAGCTCGGATTTCGCCAGAGGTCTACCCCTGTATTTCCTTCTGAACTTGAGCTTCTAACTCCTGCGGGGTGTATTCGGGGCTAGGTATTTCTACATTCTTTTGAACCCCGTAGTTGCTATATGTTTCTGACCGATCGCCAAAATCAATACTAGTAATTGCATTGTCTCTTTTTCGCACCGTAAACTGCGCGCTTATTCTTGAATCTTCGCTATAGTTCTCAGGGTTGAGAGGAGGAAATTCGCCCAATCCTGCTCGCTTAAAACTATCTTGCAGTTGCTGCGCATAAGCACGAAGGCCGACAGAAACAGGATAATATAGAACTTCTTCACCGTCTACAATGTCCTCAGTCACTGCTGTATATCCCACATCATATGCGTTGCTGTCTTTCAAAGCATTAACAACATCACTGCGCACGTCTTGAGTGAAATTACCAAATACGACTAGTGTGACCAGCTCAGACACGTAGTTAAGTCTAGCCTGCTCTAGTGCCTCTTCTCCCTCCAGAGTCTCACCAGCCCACTTACCAAGCACAATATCAAGGCTTGGAATACTGCCATCTTCTCTGGCATCAGTAGTCTCGAAGCTTACGTAGCGTGAGTATTGTGAATCAAGTGTGTTGATTCCCTCTGTGACCACTGAAGTACTAGCCGTTGCAGTTCTGTTATCAAAAGCCACCATACTCTCGTTGATATCAACAGGCGTAAAGTAAAATCTATTTTTCTGCACGACCTGGTTGCCCGTTCCCCCAGAGGTCAATGTGCGAACTACACTACTAGTAGACATGCTATTATCGACTGCCGACCAGAATCTTCTCTCGTCAGTCATGTAAACATCCTTATACCAAAATATTGAGCTAACTAGAGCAATAACTAATCCCGCAGCGACTAGTTGCATGGCTATTTTTTTAATATTCCATCCTGCAATAGTCTCAGTAATAGAACTTCTTGAAAATCTCATAATCTCCCTCGATAAAGGCATCTTTAGATGCACAATTTTACTTTCTGGCAATAGTATACCAGTTCGTCTGCAACTGATATACTCTACCTTTGATTGGGGCTGTAGCTCAGTTGGCTAGAGCGCTTCGCTGGCAGTGAAGAGGTCCAGGGTTCGAGTCCCTGTAGCTCCACCAAGACACAAGAATAAAATTGTAAATACTGCAGATGTGATTGCAGCAACTTAAGCTTCTAGCCTGGCCAGTAGCGCTTTAATTTCATCAAATGGTTTGACCTGTTTATACCAATGCTTGAATTCGCTGTCGTCCATTTCTGCAAATGTATTCTTAGATCCTTTTGGTCGAAAAATGACATTCCAGCCAAACCCTGTATCGCCACCCGAGGGATGATCAACAATCTCGCCCTCTAGTTCACTTTCAAAAATCTGCGTCTCTACTCCGTCGTAATACGCTATTGCGGCACCTGCAAAAGCCGTCCTGTCTTTACCGTCGACTAATCTGCAGAGTCCTTCATGCCCAATTTCCTGCTGAAAAAATTTGATAAAAGGTCCAGGTAGCTGACCAAGCGCTTTAAAGACTAGTTTTGTATCTTCAACTATTACCGGTTTGCCACACTTCTCATAAGCCCGCCGTGCCTTATCTGCTACAACTTCTCGCAGGTCTAGGCTCTGAATTTCTTCTAGATCAATAGAAGCATGTTCTAACTCTATACCTACCATTGCAGCAAAATACTTAGCTTTGTGCAGATTACCTGTCACATATATTAAATTCACAACATCTCCAGGAGTTCAGTTTCATCGATAACTATAGTGCCAAGCTTCCTAGCTTTATCAGCCTTTGACTGGCCAGCTTTAGTGCCCATCACAAGATATGTCGTTCCTTTAGCCACACTGGATTGAAAAGTTCCACCCAATGCTCTTATCTTCTCTGCTGCGAGATCCCTTCCCATAGA
>CAYGOR010000047.1:0-6517 GCA_964351635.1 uncultured Candidatus Saccharibacteria bacterium | reverse complement strand
TGATAGTGCTTGATGGTTTTGGGGATGTAATTGCTATATCTGGCCCGTCAAAATCGCTCAAAAAGCCAAGGTTGTCTTTGAACAAATCGCTATCCATATCACGCTGACGGTTCCACCGTATAAACTCATTGTCTTTTATGTTATCGATGTCTAGGTTTTCTACTTCCGATTCGACCCTGCCGTTATCTTCCTTAATCACGATTTTCTCGCCCTGGGATGCTTCTTTATTGGTGACGGTTTCTCGTACTAAGCTGTCGTAGACTTCGGTTGACTCCTCGTCACCGGTAGTAGCAGTCCTAAAGGCTGTGCCGAGGGCATTGAACTGGGCGTTATCAGTTCTCACAACAAAATCTCGATCAAGATTCTGCACCAGTCGTGCATAGGTGTAACCACTATTTTGCTTAACGACCACACGGCCCGAGGTAACGGTTTGCAATTCAAGTTCACTGCTTGCATCTATTCGAAGCTCACTCGCGTCTTCAAAAGTTAGTACAGCCTTTGAAATGGCTCCCACGGTGCGTATAGCTGTCCCTTGCTCTAATTGTTGGTCCTGCTCAACTTCCTGCCACTCTTGGCCCTCGTCGACCGAATACTCAACAACTCCCTCAAAATACGTAATTGATGCTGTTGATAAGTCCGCGACATAAATTTCTTCCGGCAACTCCTGAGCGATCTGGGCTTCCTCGGCAGTATTGCCAGTGAATCCAAAAACCACTCCCCCAGTAATAACCAACACAACCACAAGAATCGCCGCTAACTGTGTGTTGCGGCCAAGTTTACGGAACCACTTAAACGATAAAAATCGCTTAACGTTCGCTACAGATGTAATTTTACCCTTTTTCATCTACCCTCTCATAAGTAAATGCCTATTACCTTAAGTATAGTAAATCTTCACATAAAAGTACACCAACCCTTGTGTATAATTAATTTATGAAATACAATAGACATAAGTAAAATAATATTTCATCATATATAATGAGTCAGATAGTAATTGGTAAAACAGGTGGAACCTCTAACAAAGACGCAGATAGCGTCTTAGTCTCCATGGAACGTGGCTGGGAGTGCCAAGGAATGGTGGTCTCAGCTCCAGGTAAGATGGACGATAGTCCGCTTGGCGATAAAGTAACCAACCAACTACTAAGAGGGTACGGGCATTATATAAGCACAGGAGAATATCCGAATGATGTCTCAGATGGCGTGACTGAGCGGTATGCAGAGATTGTAAACGGTTTAGATTTCGTTAATTTAGGCGGCCGATGGATAGATAATATCGCACCAAGAGTCGAACAAGCGGCAAAACTTGGTAAGGATTCGGCATCATTCATAGGCGAAGAGCTCATGTCTGAGATATATCAGGCCGCAGGTTTTACCCTGCTTTCTCCATATCTTGCCCCTTCATCTCCGTCACTCAACATACGCGATGTTATGTCTACCTGGAGAAGCTGGCTGTATGATTTGAAATACGGGTACGACGAGCATTACGTTATGCCAGGAAACACGGTAAAAGTCATGGATAAAATGATGACTTTTAGCCGCGGTGGATCTGATGTAACTCAGTCTATATGGTGCGCAGCTGCAGGTGCTGACATGGCGATAAACTACACGGACAATCAGGCTTATTCCGCCGATCCTAGACTTATCGAGCGCTCAAGACTGCGCACATTAAACCACTTAGCGTATGTTGTAATGAGAAACCTCGGTTTAAACGGCACAGGACTTTTCCATCCTGACGCTGCTGTGCCGCTGATGATAGAGGATATTCCCGCCCTTGTTACAAGTACGTTCGATGTTCAGTCACCTTCTACTCTATTGAATAACGATCTAGAGAGAATGGAACCATTCCGTGGACAACCACAGGCTCTGTCGATGATGCCCGAAGTCGTAACATTAAGGATTTACGAGCCAGGAATGGCTTCTGTGGTCGGAAGGGGTGCTGACTTCCTAACGGCGTTGAGTGGACAAGGAATAGCATATATTGACTCACTATCATCAGACTTCGACTCAGAGAGAATTTTGCTCGATTCTAGTTACGCTGACAGGGCTAAAGCTGCAGTAGCCGCCCGTGTAGAATCAGGCGGTGCAGTGCATCTTGAGGATGAAAGGAGTTTGATTACGCTGGTTGGTTACGATTTAGAATCAAATCACGCTCAGCTAATGCAAAGATCTAAAGAGATAGATGGGCTACATGGAGACCCTGAAATCGATGGGCATCAGATGAGATTCTATACAGATTCTGACAATGCAGTCATGGAATCGGTTGCTAGTGACATACATGGAAAATTCATAGAGTCAGTATAATTTGTACAATTTTACAACATAAAAACATAAAAGAATAACACCTTCAAAAACATGAAACGTGATTTATATCACAAGGATTGTTGACAGTTATAGGGTGAGCTTTGTAATCTACCTTTCCATATCTTTTCCAATACTGTGAGGTGGAAACGATGCGGACAGCAGAGCTTAGAGCGAACGCCAATACTATCGAGACGCGCGTTTACAGCAGAAAGCACTGCACTTATATATGTAAAAGGAGACAATCTGACCATGCACAAGACCGTAATAACGGGTCTATTAGGCTTTGGCCTGATTTTCTTTGCTAACACTGGTGGAGCCAGTGCTGCACAAGAAGATCTACCCCTTAGTGACAGTAAAACTGTCGCTGCTATTAAACTAACCGACGTCGTTGACGAGGTACAAAAAGAAAAAGTCGAATCAGAAGAAGATAAGACGATTAAGCACGTCGTTGAGAAAGAAGAAACTCTCACCGACATCGCTAAAGAACACGAAACCACATGGCAACGTATCTTTAACAAGAACCAGCAAATTGAATCGCCAGACATAATTAACCCAGGTGATGAATTGACTATCCCTGCTGAGGATGAAGAGCTGGATGAACGCGAGGTTCCTCAGAGCTATATTGCGCCAGTTGAAACAGAAACAGCTGCTGCCGTAACAAGCGCTCCAAGCAGATCAACAGCGGCGGCCAGCAAGCCAGCCGCATCGACTGCGCGAGGCTCTACCTCAGGTAACGGCTATTCTTACGGATACTGTACCTGGCATGTAAAGAACCTGCGTCCAGATTTGCCTAATAACTTAGGAAATGCGAACACTTGGGCATCAAGAGCTGCTGCTCAAGGCTATGCTACAGGCTCTAAACCAAGAGCAGGTGCTGTTGCCATGGCAACCACGGGGTATATGCACGTTGCTTACGTCACAAGCGTCAATGGTGACGGCACAGTGAATCTAAGTGAAATGAACTTCAAAGGCTGGGGAGTTGTGAGCTCACGCACAGCACCGGCCAACCAGTTTGTGTACATATACTAACTAGGTTTTCAAACGACCTGACAAACCCCGCTTACTTTAACAGAAGCGGGGTTTTTAGTGCGATGAATCACACTATTAATGTGTATTATTTTACGGACATATGTATTGACGATGTATATGATTAGAGTGCAATGTGAGGGAGACAACGCAATGCTAAAGTTATGTACAAATATAAGTAGGCTGTGTGATATTTACCATCCTACATCTGATGACACTACGCCCGTCGTCGAACAGCCTGCGACATAAGCAGGCGTGAACCTAAACTAGCCAAGTTACTGGCCATATACAGTTCGCATTTGATCCAGCAATGTAACTACATCTTGGTGGTAGGTTAATTCGTCACGATGACCTAGCACTGTTGCTATCACTGTTTTAGTGTCACCGTTTGGGAGTGGCAAGTCTGCGGACAGTAGTATGGTTGCACCCGCCTCGTCAGTAAATCCTGGCTTAAGCCCAGTAACGTTGGGCTCCTTTATAAATGAGTTATAGTTAGGAATCTCTCCTGCTAGGTTTATGACTGCACTTTCTTGGGCCACAATCTCCGCTATAACAGGATTGTTGAGCGCTAACTGCCCTAATCTTATAAGATCCTCGGGAGTTGATCTGCTGTCGGGAGAGAACCCTGTAGTGTCAGCTACTGATGTCGATGATAACTCATTGCTTTGCAGGTAGGCTTTAGCCGCGATAAGGTACTCATCAATGCTTTCGAAATAATGTTCGACCACCGTATCGCTCATGTTGTTAGACGACGCTAGTAGCATAGCCTGGAGCGCTTGATAAGTGCTGATTGTCTCACCTGCAGTTACCGCCGTAACGGTGCCGCCCATACTGACATAGTCCCAATAGTAATCTTCGTCTTTTGATTGCAGTAATATTGATTCCCCGTCTTGACCAACCTCAAGAGGTGCTTTATCTAGAACTACTAGCGCCGTGATTATTTTCGTAATGCTAGCTATTGGGATGGGGTTTCCCGTTTGGTTCGACATTACTACGCCTTCATAAAGCGTACCTACTGCAGCTTGGGCCGAGTCTGGTAAGTCGACGCTACGTAAAGGATGATTCTCGTCTGGAGTGCTAAGCTGATTTTTTGCCGGCACTAGTGAGTTAGATGAATTACTTGGATTATAAAGCAGCACCAAAAGCAGCCCAACGATAGCCGTGGCTATGAAAAATACCGACACCCTGCCCCAGGCTAGCTCTTTGCGGCGGCCTATGTCGCGCCTGTAGGTGGTCGATTTTTTCTTAAACATTAGCTATATATTGTACCAACTTGAACTCGCCAATATCTATTAGGTCTACTAAGAAAATTCGAATCAATTAACTGGTAGCTTCGTAGTATTTGCATTACAAAAAATCTATTTGTTTTCTTAATCTGTTTCTAACTTTTGATGCAATAGTAATCCTAGAAGTGCCAAATATAATATATGACGCTATAACCCCAAATGAGACGATAGCTAATACATAAAAACTCCTGTAGGCGTAAGCGCCGTATATTGCACCCATTGCAATCGGCATCACCGCTCTAGCAGCAGAGCGCAGCGATTCATCTATGCCTTGTACCTCTCCTTGTTTTTCTGGACGTACGGATTTGGCGACGAGGGCTTTACCGGTAGTCATAACTAATGATAGCCCTAAATTCAGCGTGTAGTATAAGATGACAAAAAGCCAAAAAATAGGTGTAAGTGTAATCAAAATCAAACCAATGCCTGCCACAGTCATTCCCACTAAGAACGTGCGTAAATCACCGAGCCTTTTCGCAGTCCACGGGACGATTACATACTGATTAAATATCAACATCAATCCGATGATTAACATGAAGGTTCCTAGCTCCGTTTGCGACATAGAAAACTGGTCAATCAAAAATAATGCAGAGATAGATGAATAGCCAGCCATGACAATACCGAACCCTGCGTTGAGTGCCAGCATGAATTTGCCGCCTTTACGTGTCTCTAGGTTGATGACGCGTGAGACGACGTTAATCTGCTTCAAACGAGATTCGGATCGTTTTTTGTTTGACGGGTTTTGTATCGATTCTACTAGATAACGCCAAATTAGAAATAGCGTCACAGCCGACAATAGTATTGAAACTAAAGCCATCCCCAGATAGCCAATACTGGTCGAGCTAGCAAAGCTACCGATAGCTGGACCTGCAACGACTGCAAATCCGGTTATTGCACCCATCTTCCCAAATATATTTGTCAATTTTTCTCTCGGTGTCACATCTGCGAGATAGGCGTTTACGACAGACATATTACCGCCAGTCAGACCGTCTACAATCCTTGCGAACAATAAGACTCCAATCGGCCAAACTATGTTAATGTTATCAATTTGACCGATGAAATATGAACTGGCTAATATTACCCAACTAAGCAGTGTACCTGCCTGACTAATCAAGAGAACTGGTTTTCTCCCCACTCTGTCGCTCAACTCACCAAGTATCGGTGAGCCAAAAAACATTGCTGCTGGGTATGAAGCGAGCAACAGTCCGTAAACCCAGGTAGAAGCTCCATAGTCCGCAACAATAAATGGCAGAACAGGCATGAAAATAGTCAGCCCGAGTACGTTTATGAACGTCAACACCATTGCTGGAATTACGCTGGGCATATTTGTTTTTGCTTTACTCACTTATTAATTCTATCAAGTGGCTTACGAATATCCGATGATTCAGTGTCATTTGTGTCTTCATATTTATCAACTACACTGTGTATATGTTTTTAAGTAAAGTATTCAAGGACAAAAACGGGGATATTATCGTTACTCAGAAGCCAAATCTTCCTATAATTATTTGGTTTGCTTCAATAGCGTTTAATTTTGTTTATTCCAGGATTGAGGGAAATGGTTTACAGATAGTGTCGTGGCTCGGCAGTGCAGCTTTGGTTTTATGGTCGCTTATGGAGATATTTGGGGGTGTGAATTTGTTTCGCCGAATGCTCGGCGCTGCTGCCCTAGTAGTTACATTGATAGGTTTTGTTGCCTGATGCTTTGCAGTAACTACTTTTCCCAATCTTTTATTACTAGCGTTTCTCCAGTTTGCTGAACGATGACTTTCTGGTGTTCACGCCACCCGAGGTTTTTTACCATGCTCTTTGGCAGAGTTAGCATATAGCTTCCGCGCTCTTCGCCTGTTCGTTGTAGCTTTCGTATGTTTTCTTCTCCTATTTTCTTTCCTGGCATAGTTGCTCCAATTTTA
>CAYGOR010000046.1:1893-6561 GCA_964351635.1 uncultured Candidatus Saccharibacteria bacterium | reverse complement strand
CTGCCATGAGGTAGGATTGCTAGCAGTAACAAGACTTTGTTCTTTCTGAAGTGTAGCCAGGATTACCTGAGGGTTAATTCCGTAGATTTTTGAAGCATAGTAAATTATATGCGAAGCAGGTATGTCTTTGTCGCAATCAGCACCAGCATTTGTGTACCATTCGCGCTCTTGACTGCTGCTGCTATAACACATAAGCTCGAATTCCATATCTGCTATACCACTATTTCTGTCCTCTAAGAAATCTTGTATTTCACCTTTGCTCATGCTGTCCGAGCGTCGTAGTACATGGTTATCAATTAATCGACCTCCGTCGTATCCAGCGTTCACTGATGAAGATGATAAAATAAGAAAAGTAATCAGAATAATTAATCCAAAGGTAAATATAGATAATTTTTTTGTGATTTGATTATATTTCATTCTGAAAACCTTATGTCAATAAAAATTGTGCTGTATTCAACGCCGTCTGCTGCACGAGAAAACATGTCTAGTCTACCTATAGAGCCATTGCTGTCTACGCTAAAGGCACCACTAAAATCACCAGATTCATCTATTTCTATCTCTCCTTCACCAATAACACCGCTATTGTCGTCTATTAGTCTATAGAAAATATTATCATTTTCGGTGTTACCTGAGATTATTGCCCCAGATACAATCACCTCGTCATTTGATGGTGTGTAAACAACGGTTTTTTTATCATCTGAATACGAAGGCTCACCGGCCGGAGAAGAGGTGCTGTCTCCGCTAGAAGGTTCGACAAATCCGCTTCCACCAGTATCCTCTCGTGCTTGATCTTGTTCTTTTGTGTTTGAAAGATTTTCTATATCGTTCTCCTCTGTCGGAGTTAATTTAGTTGGACTGCTTACAGCATTATCTTCATCTATATATGAGTTATTTTGTCCTTCATCAATCAATATGAATACCAAAAAAATGGACGCAGCAATTAAAAGAATCCCCAGAGAGATAACTAATATTTTTTTAGATTTTTGTTTTAGCATAACAACTATAATGTAACATATAATCTCATTTTATACAACACATGAATTGATATATGAGAGTTTTTTGGTATCATACTTTTGTGTAACTAAAAATTAAAAAAAATAAAAATTAAATGAAATCGTTCAAACTAAGCCTAATTATTATATTCGTATTTTCACTACTTAGCACTACTCCTATTCCCAAAACTAAAGCAGCGCTACAGGAGTGGACTGGCACTGTAACTAACATTGCAGATGGCGATACATTCGATATTGCATGGGACTCCATTTCAGATGCACCTGAACACGAAGGCTCGCCGATAACACGAATCCGTGTTGCAGGAATAGACACAAACGAAACGGACCCCAGCGAGTGTTATGCAGATATTGCGGAGACCCGATTGGAACAGATTCTACCTATCGGAGAGCCTGTAAAATTAGTAGCCGAAGATAAAAATTCGATTTCGTTTTCAGGCCCTCAGCCGAGAGCAATCAGGCATGTATTTTATGGAGCAACTCTCAATACAAATGTAGCGACACAGATGATAGAAGAGGGTATGGGCTTGCCTGCTAATTTCTCTCAAGAACCCAGCTACAAGTCTGAGTATTTTGCTGCTGGAGAGCAGGCGATGCTTGATGAAGTGGGAATGTGGCAGTCAGGTGTCTGTGGAGGTACACCAGCTTCTTGGCCAAACGTAACCTCATATGTTAATTATGACGCTGAAGGTGATGATAATGACAATCTTAATGGTGAATATATTGAAATTCAAAATAATGGCTCATCAACATTAAATATAAGCGATTGGACTCTTAGGGGCAGCGCTCGTTTAAATGGTAACACTTATACATTACCGTCAGTCGCAAGAGTGTACGCTGGTGGAGTTCACAGGGTCTATACTGGAAGCGGTACCGATACAGCTACGCGAACGTACTTGGGGCTTGACTCTGCTTGGTTAAACAATGGGTCAGATGTATTTTATTTGAGAGATGAAGATTTGAATGTTCGATTAGCAAAGTTTTGGCCTTGCACGGTCTCATGTATTCCTGAAAAATCGGTTGTGGTCGAAGATGTTAGCTATGATGCAAAAGGCTCGGATGCAGACAACCCAAATGGAGAATGGATTCGTCTAAGGAACGTTGGAAACACAACAATCAATCTAAAAAATTGGCGAATAAAAGAGAGCGGTAAATTCTACAGATTTGACGAGTCAGATAGCATACAGCCTGGAAAAAGGTTTATTGTGTACATCGGTAGCGGCTCAAGCTCTTCAAGTGTCAAGTATTGGGGTAATAGCTCGGGAATTCTGAATAATTCAGGAGATGACTATGTGCGTGTATTAAACCCTGATTCAGTTGCAGTGGATTGCTATACCTGGGGTTCAGGTAATCAATGCGGGACTGAAGATGTGAGGTCCGGGATTCGTATGTACGCAAATTATAATGCTTCTGGCGATGACTCTAAGAAGCCAAATGGTGAATGGATTGCCTTTAGAAATACGAGCAATAATTCGATAGATATGTCGGGTTTTAAAGTCTATACGCCAGGTCACACATATGTTTTCCCAGCAAGTACAACTATTGCTGCGAATGAGTATCTGAGGGTTCGTGTTGGGAGCGGCTCAGACACAACATATAATAAATTTTGGGGGAAGAGCAAGGGAATACTAAATAACTCAACTGACTATGTGCAGCTGAGAAGTGCTTCGGATGAAGTGGTCTTTGAGCACAGATGGCCGTGCACAGTATCATGCGGGTATACATATGGTCTAAAGATAGATAAAGTGAATTACAACGCGCCGGGTGATGATAGTAAAAATCCAAATGGAGAATGGATTCGTATAAAAAATAATAGTACCGCGACACAAGATTTACAAAACTGGAAGATAAAAGTTGGACCATACCAGCTCGTGTCGGTTGCAAGCCGACCAATGGAGCCTGGGGAGTCGATAAAAATTTTCATAGGTAAGGGCTCTAATACATCTTCAAAGATATACTGGGGTAAATCAAAAGGTATTTTATTAAACAGCGGCGATAGAGAGGTTAAGCTGCTTTCACCTTTGCGTCATGAATCACTTTGCTACAGTTGGGGCAGCGGTTCTTGTGATTAAAGGTTATCTCAAATGTTCAGCGGTGCTCTAGTTTACATGTAATATAATATTAGTAAATGCCGAGACTAAAAAGAACGCTAAAGCTCGCAGTACACAGAGTGGCTAATAATTCACGTCACGCTCGTATGGTGATATACCGAATAGGCAATAAACGCTTAAAAAAGCGCTTTGATTTACTGAAGAACCGTACCAAGGTTGAAGAAAAAACAATTATATTTACGTCTTTTCTTGGTAGGTCATACGCAGGATCGCCTCGAGCTATGTATTTGGAGATGCTTGACGATTCATTTTTCAATGACTGGCGTTTTATTTGGGCTTGTAGCGAAGACAACATTCTCAATAGAAAGAATTCATCTGCACTTAAAGATGATCCGAATGATCAATATTCAAGAATGAAAGTTTTAGATTATGGTAGCGAAGAATACTATAGGTACTTGGCTAAGTCTCAGTATTGGATTACAAATTCTCGATTACCTGAAGGGATATATCCTGGCAAGAATAATGTGTGCGTTCAGACGTGGCACGGAACACCTCTAAAAAAACTCGGAGCAGATATAGAAAATTCTAATGAATCTATCCAAGGCAGAGATCGTTTAGCACGTGCATATAAGAACGAAGCAGAAAAGTGGGATTATCTCGTATCACCAAGTAAATTCAACACAGAAAAGATGAAGTCAGCTTTCTCTATAAGAAAAGATAGTAAGCCAAAGATACTTGAAGTGGGGTATCCTCGAAATGATTTTCTGGTAACGCACTCTAAAGAAGATATAGAACGAGTAAAGCAGGATTTGCATATTCCTGAAGGCAAAAAGGTGCTGCTATATACGCCTACATGGAGGGATGATCAACATGACTACAAAAAGGGTTTTACGTATAAACTAGGTGTGGATTTTGAACTACTCTCAAAGGCGTTGGCAGGTGATTGGGTCGTTCTTTTCAGATCACATTACTTTATCGCAGACAGACTTGACCTATCGAAGTACAGGGGGTTTGTTTATGATGTGAGTAGGTACAACGAAATTAACGATCTATATATAATATCCGATGCCCTTATGACTGATTATTCTAGTGTATTTTTCGACTACTCAATCCTGCAAAAGCCAATTATTTTCTTTATGTACGATAAAGAATTCTACGTTAATAAACTGCGGGGATTCTACATGAGCCTGGATGAGCTACCAGGTGACATTGTAGAAACAAACAGTGAAGTTATAGATACCCTCTTCGATTTAGGTGGCTACACAAAGAAGTATGAGAAAAAGCTCAAAAAATTTAAAGATGAGTACTGTTCGCTTGAAGATGGAAAAGCGTCAGTTCGGGTAATAAATGAAATTTTTAAAGGCAGAAATTGATATTTATGCATCTAAACCAAGTTTCAACTATACTGTAGTCATATGTCAAAGAGCCAGCCAAAACTAGCAATTATTACACGCACACAAAATCGTCCTTTATTTTTGAAGCGTGCTCTTTTATCGATTGCTCAACAGACTAATAAGGACTTAATCCACGTTATCGTAAATGATGCAGGCGACAAACAACAAGTAGAAGATGTTGTAGTAGAAAACGCCAGCAAAGACGTAAACACA
>CAYGOR010000046.1:0-1883 GCA_964351635.1 uncultured Candidatus Saccharibacteria bacterium | reverse complement strand
TAATCAACTGGATGATTAAAACTTGATTTTAAATTATCCATATTGATACTAAAGGCAAAATGGAGCAAGCTTCTAACAAAGGCATAGCTGAAGCAAATACAGAATTAATTGCAATTCATGACGATGATGATACATGGCACCCTGAATTTGTTGAGCAAGTACTTGAATTTATGGAGACTAACCCAGACTCTAATGGAGTGGTGGTAAGAACTGACAAAATTGTTGAAGAGATTCAGGACGACGGACATATCAAATTTATTAAAAAATCGCACTGGATGCCAGATATGAATGCGATAAATCTTTATAGACAATGTATAGATAATCAAATGACGCCAATAACATTTGTCTATAAAAGATCAGTCTATGAGGAGATTGGAAAATACGATGAATCATTGCCCGTAATGGGAGACTGGGACTTTGGAATACGTTATTTATTAAAATACGATGTTGATTATTTAGATCCTGGATTCGCTCTCGCAAACTATCATCATAGAAAACACAAGCCCGGAGCAGAAGGCAATACAAGTTATAGCGGCAATAATAAAAAAGTAATAGTCGGTAATTATCTAATGAATAAATACCTAAGAGAAGAGCTTGCTTCAGGTAAAATTGGTCCAGGCTATATCATGAGCAAGACAAAATATGATCAGAATTTTCTACTAAAACAGGCTACACGCTTCTTGCCTGGTAATTTATCGAAAAGACTTACGAAAAGGTATCTAAAATAAAGTACGGCATTGAAATTTTAGCCAAAATGTGCTAAAATATACACATGCAACAGATCTATCATCGTACAAAAAGTCCAGAGATCGGTCCAAATAGTTTTGAGGGTCTTTCGACAAGAACTGGCGCGTCGATGGAGTGCGACATCTTCTTAGCGGACAATGATGCTGTTTTTGCTGTTGTCCACAATAAAGATTTAGTAGATTCTGAAGGCTCAATACTTACCCAAGAACATGTAGAAAGTCTCGGATTAACTGCACTTACTGAGATGCAAGGAGATAATGATTCTTATGAGAACAGGGCAACCCCAGAGCTAGAAGAAGCTCTTTGGCTCGCTCTCGACAGAGGGAACCAAATGTATCTAGAACTAAAAGCTAGCTCACCAGAGCAAGCGGAAAAACTTGCAGATAGACTGGCTGACAAATTACAGGAATTTATTGCTTTAGCCAAGCAAGACGGCGTGAGTCGAGGGTACACTGAGGCCGAAATGCAAGATTTATTGAATGGATCAATTGTTGTTTCGTCATTCTCCGTAGACGCCTTGAAACATTTTAATGCTAGAAAGGAACAGGCGCAGGGTGCATTAGGTGCAGTAGATACAAGCTTATTTTGGACATCTGAGCCAAATAGAGATGACGAGATGGAAATCTCTAAAACTATGTATGGCTACTTGGGTATTAATGATGAAGATAGGGGTAATTTAGCTCCTGGTGATGAATGGTTGCTCATGGGTGCAGAACTAGCTAACAAAATTGGTTGCGACTCTATTGCAATTTATCATAGCTCCATCACAAGCCCAGAAGTAGTCGATGCTGTACATGAAAAAGGTGTTAAGTTAATCGCATTTGCTGCAGATAACGAAGAAGTCTATAAAACTATGCAAGAGTACGGTGTCGATGCCGCCATGACAGAGCAGCACTAGTTTCATGAATTAATGTAGATAATTATTGTTCATAAAATTTGGTATTATTGAGGGATGTATAGTTCACCGCGCGAAACAAAAAAACTCATTGCTTTTGATCTTGATGGAACGTTGGCACCTAGTAAGTCGCATTTTGATCCGCGAATGGTCGCTTTGTTTGACCAGCTATTAGCAAAGTATGAAGTGTGTGTCATATCTGGTGCTAAATATGAGTTGTTTCAACGACAGTTTTTAACAC
>CAYGOR010000045.1:0-6755 GCA_964351635.1 uncultured Candidatus Saccharibacteria bacterium | reverse complement strand
GGCTTTTTGCTTTATTGACGTAGTCAGTAGGATTCGGACCCAGCTGCGGTTCGATGACAACTGGTTGTCGAGTGGTTTTTATCCCAGTGGGCCCTCAAATATGTTTACGCTTATAACAGAGGTTAATTACCTCTGTTTTTTGATACAATAAATACAATGAAAGAGACATACATAGAAATACCTTCTTCTGATAAAGACATCAAAATACACGGTACACTGCGTGGCTCGTTAAATATGCCTGTCGCTATACTTGCTCCTGGTTTAGGTGGCTGGATGTACGATTTACAAATGTTTAATGCTTCTCGATATTTTGAAGATTCAGGATATTCAACGCTTAGGCTGAGTTTCTACGGCCACAAAACCAATCAGCGCAATATTTCTAACTATGCTGTGCACGACTGTGCAAAGGATATAGATGCTGTTGTGGGGTATCTACGAAAGCAAAAAGTTAAATTTATTGCAGTTGTCGGTCACAGCTATAGTGGGCTAGGAATTATGTACAGCGAAAACCAGCAATTTGATACTGGAATTCTATGGGACCCAACACATACCGATGGTTACGAAGAACCTGAGTCGCAAAAAAATCTAGAAAGGGACTTTCAGTACATCGAATCACTCAAATCATACGTCTCGGGTGAAGGCCCAGGGTATGTTCTGTCTGAAAGAGTTTTCAAAGAATACGGACCTGGAAGTGCAATAGCAGCTAAAAAGTTCAGAAGGCCGTTGTTAGTTATTAATGCCAGCGATACCGATTATCAAATCGAACGAGGCAAAGACTACGTAGACAACTGCCCTGTTCAATCTAAGCAAGTAATCATACCTCGCTCTTCGCACCCGTTCACGGAAGATGGTGCAATGGAGAAACTTTTTGAAGAGACGATCAAATGGATGGATAAACTCAAGAAGAAGTTAAAATAGCTTCTAAGTACTAGCTGTGCGCACACTGGCTGCAAGTTGTTTCACTATGCACCTCCACAAATGAACAACTCACTGCTTGTCAGTGAGTTTTTCATTTAATAGAGAACCTATCTGGATTCGGACCCAGATGCGGTTCGATGACTATATTTGTATCTTTTCTCGCAGTATTTTTTTCGCGGCATCGTTACAATTAGCCAAAAGAAAGGCATAAATGCAAAAAGCACTCATCACAGGCGGCTCAAGCGGTATCGGGCTAGAGCTAGCCAGGCTAATGGCCGATAAAGGTCATGACCTCGTTCTAGTTGCTAGAGATCTAGATAAGCTCGAAGCCGTAAAAGCCGAGCTAGGACAAAAAGTTAATGTGGAGATAATAGACCTAGACTTAGCAGAACGAGGATCAATCGAGTCTCTATGGACGAAAACTAAAGATAAGAATATTGAGATATTAGTCAACAGCGCAGGCTTCGGGCTGGTCGGTGATTTCTTTGATGAAGACATTTCCAAGAACAGCACGATGATCGACCTGAATGTTTCGGCTCTAGTTGAGCTTAATTATTGCTTTGGCAGGATGTTCCGCGGCAATAATCGTGGCCGCATACTAAATATCGCATCTATAGCGGCCTTCGTTCCCGGACCAAAGCAACCCGTTTACTATGCTAGCAAAGCATTTGTGCGTAGTTTCTCGAGAGCTACATCCCACAATCTAAAGAATACTGGCGTTAGCGTTACTGTTCTAAACCCAGGGCCAACTAAAACAAACTTCTTCAAGGCTGCAGATGCAGAGTCGCACACTAACGGAGCCTCACCAGTTTCAGTAGCTAAGGTTGGCTATGAAGCTATGATGAGAGGAGACACCGAAGTTACTCATGGACTAATGAATAAACTGCTTACAAATTTTCTTGTGAGGATAATTCCCTACCGCTTGCAAGCAAATTTAGTAGATCGAAGTTCAGATATTTGATTTAGTGTTTTGATTTTTTGCCTGATTTTTTCGTCGATAGCATAACCGCCACTAGGCTAAGGGAGAAGGTCAAAGCTAGAATTAACATGCTGAAATCGTTAATGAGCTTTCTGTAGTCATTGTCTATCGTGTCCAGCAACCATGATAGCCCGACTGCGCCGGGTAATTGTAGAGCCAGCACCACAGCTAGTAATAATCCAATAGCCACGTGCAGAGCCAATGCCCCGCCTTTGACTGTATGTCTGAACAGCATTGCAGCAAGGGCTATAGGCAGAGCAACTACTGCCAGACGCACATAGCCTTCACCTTCAGTCGGCAGTAATGAGCCTGCCGTACTAAGCACGACAGGGTCTACGCTCGACAGAATAAGAAGTGAGGCACAAGCTGCGAAAAATATCATTCCAGCATTTGTTCTAAAATAATAAATGACCACTGTCAGTAGACTGGCCAAGACCCCTAAGACTATCAGGAACATGCTCATGTTTACAGTCTAGCACTGTTTAGAATCTTAAGCTCTCACCTTTTGTTATCTTAAGGTCATCAGCTACCCCTGCATTAATCTCAAGTCCGTATTTAGCCTCCGATTCTGGACAGAAATTCTCTGGAAACGTGTCGGTCGAGACGTTTTCTGTAACCGTAATCACTTGCTTGTCACTGTCCATCCAAATCATGTCCAAGTTTATCAGTGTGTCTTTCATCCAAAAACAATTTTCGACGCTTTCTTCTTCAAATATGAAGAGCATGCCAGCATCTCGTGCTAATTCGCTTCGGCCAGACAGGCCAACGCTACGCTCTTGTTGATCATCGGCTAGTTCAACTGTTATAACGCCCCGTGGCGCGATCAGGCGCGTCTTGTTGTCGGTTAACGAGCGTACTCCGTTAAGTACTGCTAAGATTCCAAACAACACGAGAGCCACTCCTATCCACAATCCAAGTGGATTCTTGCGCCTCTGCGTTATTTCCACCTTTTCGGCCAAGCTATTTTTTCCTTCGGCCCTTTGGCTCAACGACTATATCAATGGATTTTTCCATGCGCCGTATATCAGCAAGCAATCTTGATCGCTCCTTGTTAAACAGCGTCACTTCAACCACTACTGAACCGCCATGCTTAGCAAATAACAGCTCGTCACCCTTTGTCTTATGAACAGTAGCGTGCACGTACGATTCTAGTTCACGGATCTTTTTAAGGCCTTTTATAGTGTCTAGCCTTCCTTCTGATTCAGCAAAATGTTTGAAGGCAGCAGTATAGCCCTTTCGTTTTTTCGGGATAACTGGTTTCTGGGGAATTCGAATCAGAATATCATTCAAAATATGGTTGATGCCAAATGACCAGTTATACAAAGTATGCCGATATCCACCCATACGTGGCCCAAGCTCGATAATTTTCCACCCAGTAGAAGTTTTCATTAGTTCTGTGTGTACTGTAGTGCTGCGTAAACCTAGGGCTCTTATAGCCTCCCCTGTTACATGGTTGGCTCCCTCGATCTGGTGTTTGCGGAGATTAGTAGGTGTAGTCTGCTGATAGCCAAAGAAGTCATCAAACCCGATATCTTTACCCAGCTTCACATGCACAGGTGGAGTGTAATATATACTCCCCCGGTCGTTGACATAGGCATCTACCGAGTACATCGTGCCTTCCATCATTCCTTCAACTAAAATTTTTGGTGAACCACGTCCTTTTCTCGCTTTATAAGTCTTGTCAATTTTAGCCCAGGTTTTCTTCAAAACATCTTCGAGCTCCTCCGCGTGGTAAACGTTGGATACGAGCATGCTGGCAGCGAGTCCTGCGGGCTTCACTATACAGGGGTAGCCTACAGATTTCTCTACTTGCGTTACTGCAGATTGTGAATCTCTCTCTATAACTGTAAATCTTGGAGATATGTCAGGATTGTGTGCACGCAATAATTGTCTCATCTGTATTTTGTCAGAAGACCATTCCAGTGACTTCTCCGTAGGTACGTTGAGATAAGGAACATGCGGAAGAACCTTTGCTAAATCAGTAACCGAATTTTCAAAGTGAGAGGTTACGGCCAGAAGTCTATTCACATAGGGAGCGAGCGTCTTTTTTATTTGGACGGGCGAATCAAAGTTGCAAGATATAACAGTAGTCTTTTTATGAGTAATCAAAGATTTTGTCTCAGCGTCGTTCTTACGGGTTTGATCAATTAGTATCAATATCTTAACTGTCTTACCGTAGCGATCCTTGTAAGTTTCAATAGCTTCAACGGTAGATGGGCGGACGCCATTTATAAACAAAATTGTATCTCGGTGGGTTGCTTCTCTAAATAATGACATATGTAAATTTTAACTAATAGTTACCTAGACCCGATATTGTAGTTTTAGAAGACCAACATGTCAATCAATTATATATGAATTAACTTACGACATTTTTATAAGCAAAAAAGACGGTTAGCCCAAGCAATATAATCATTATGACTATCATAGTTACGAATCCTGATTGATCTGGTGTTTTTTTCATAAGCAATAGCAGCATAATAACGACAAATCTCTTTGGTCGCAATAGTACTTATTTAAACAAACTGCGCTTCTTGGTGTCCCTGAATTCTTCGAGCAGTTCTTTTTGTTTCTTGGATAGCTTTTCTGGAGTATCAACATTAACGGTCACGATATGTGCACCCCTGCCTGTACCCCGCACGTGTGGCACGCCGTGAGCAGATAGCTTGAAGTCGGTTCCACTTTGAGTTCCTGCTGGTATTTTCATCTTAATTGGACCGTCGACTGTATCTACCTCTACTTCAGTGCCGAGCGCGGCGTCAGCCATAGATACGTGAACTTTGCTAAGAATTAGGTCACCTTCACGCGTGAATTCCTTATGTGCCTTTACCCGGATATGAACGTACAGGTCGCCTTTTGGTCCGTCGGCTATAGCCTCGCCATACTCGCGCAGGCGTATTGTTGCGCCGTCATCGACTCCTGCAGGAACCTTAATTTTTACAGTCTTCTCAACCCGCTGAGTTCCTTTTCCGTCGCAGACTGTACATTCTTTCTCTGGAATTTTGCCGCGTCCACCACATTTTGAGCAGGTTACAGCTTGCTGAATATTGCCCAGTATTGTCTTGGCAACACGTACTTCTTGCCCAGACCCTCGGCATACATCGCATGTTTTAAGCTCATGCCCTGGCTCTGCAGTTGTACCTTTACAATGCTCACAGGTGTCTTCTATGTTCAACTGAACTTCTGTCTCAACCCCAAAAACTGCCTCTTCAAAGTCGAGCTCGAGCATCATCTCAACATCACGTCCGCGCTTTTGTCTACGCGATCTTTGATTTCCACCGCCACCTTGGCCTCCGAAAAAGCTTCCGAATAAGTCGCCAAAACCACCCAGGTCGTCAAAGTCAAAGTTTACAGAGTGTCCCTGTCCGCCAAATCCTCCAAAAGGATTACCACCGCCGCCACCAGAACCTCCAACACCCGCGTGCCCGAACTGATCATAGCGCTGTCGCTTTTGAGAGTCTTTAAGGACCTCGTAGGCTTCATTTACTTCCTTAAACTTAGCCTCATCACCGCCTTCTTTGTCAGGGTGTAGCTCAATCGCCTTTCGACGAAAAGCCTTTTTCACTTCATCATCAGAAGCGCCTTTATCGACACCTAAAACTTCATAGTAATCACGTTTACTCATTAGCTAATATTTTAGCACTTCAACCTAGTGAGTGCTAGCCGAAATAGTAATCTTGGAACCTTAGGAAGAACAATGTAATCATTAAGCCGTATATTGCTACCAGTATTGTAAAGTGGTGCTTACCAAGGAAATCTCGCATTTTTTCTTGGTAGCTTGGGAGCTTTTTCTGATTTTCTAAGTAGTCTTTAACTCCATAGATACCGATAGGTATACTCGCGGCCCAGATAAATACACAGAAAATACATATCTTACCGAGTGAATACAGGCTTACCCAGAAGAACCAAATACTGAATAAGAATATCAGTTTGCTCATAATCACTACGACTTTGCTAGTAAAATCGCTCCATTTGGCACCGCTAAGGCGCGCAATGCCAAATGCTAGCAACATAGAAAAAACGACAACTCCTATTAGTGCGTTTGGTGGACCAAATACGGCTGCGAGCTTATCATTCAATACGCCGCCACAGTCAACAATTGGGCTTAGGTTGCAACTCAGCTCTTCCGCCGGAAATTTCAACATATGTACTCGCTCTGCTGCCTGCCAAAACGAGGCGACAAGTCCAACTGTTGATGCACCAACAAGAAGCCTTGGGTAAGTTATTTGTATTTTTTTCATAGTGTTATCCTCTTATAGCTACATTATACGCCCGTAGTGCAAGAGACACTACTTCTGAAAGATATCATCACCAAAATGCTTCTTCAGCCGGGCACGGATACTTCCCTCATGACGGCCTAGCTTTTTTGCAAGTTGCTTTATCGTTTTGCCTCCGGCCCATTGATCCAATAGCTGCTTATCCTCAACCTCTTTCCAGGGCTTGTAGGCATTGGGGTGCTGCTCTCGCATCTTCTCCATTTTCGCCTGCCAGCTGATAGCTCCACCTGCCTTCTTGCTTTTAGAAATTTTAGATTTATTCTTCTGCTTTTTCTCATACTCCTCAGCTGCATCTGGGTGTTGAGCCTCAGCAATCCTCGACTGTCGGCGCAAATATTGATCAAGTTCATGGGCCTCTTCGTGCATTACTAGAGCGGTGCGACTTAGTCCGCCTAAAGTCAGCGTATCTAAAGATCGGACCCGTGATAAAGCTACGTAGCCCATGCCTGGGACAAAAGCTTTAGACAAATCTACATGGGCTGCATCGAGAGTCATTCCTTGGCTCTTGTGAACAGTTATAGCCCAGGCTAAGCGAAGCGGCACCTGAACAAGTCCAGCAACTTTCTTTTCTCCATCACGCATTT
>CAYGOR010000044.1:0-6779 GCA_964351635.1 uncultured Candidatus Saccharibacteria bacterium | reverse complement strand
AGTAGATAATACTACAAAAAGCTGCAAAAGTCTATAGTCCCGCGAGTCTTAGTAAAGCTCGAGCTTTTTCTGGACGGTTATGTTCAAAGGCTGCATCTTCTAGTTCTCTTCTTTGGACATCGTCTAACGAAGAGGCACCACCATTTATAGCTGCTCTAAGAGATCCTCCGACTAAGGGGTCGTCGATGCATAGTCCAGCGCTCGCGATGAACGCTGCAGTAGAAATACTGTTGCTAGGGTCTAGTTCGTACCCCAGTCTGCCGTTAATACCCGCCATACATATTCGAAATTAGCACAAGCTCTTTTATAGTGCAAGAATTAAGATTTTTTAACTTGAAGGCCGTCGAGTTCTACTGGCGTTTCGCGGCCGAACATGTTCACTAGGACTTTAAGCTTGCCCTTAGCGGCGTCAATTTCATTGATAGAGCCGTCGAAGCCTTTAAAAGGACCATCGATAATACTGACAACTTCGCCTTCGTTGAAGTCGATTTTGTGTTTAGGCTCTTCTTTGCCCATGCGCTTCATGATCTTTTCAATCTCGTCGTCTTCAACAGGGCTTGGATCATTACCTGAACCAACGAATCCAGTTACAGAAGGAGTGTTACGGACGATGAACCAAGCGTCTTCACTCATCTTCATCTGCACTAAGACGTATCCTTGGAATATTTTCTTCTCAACAACTTTTCTTTTGCCATTTTTGATCTCAATCATTTTTTCCTTTGGAACTAAAACCTGAAAGATTTTATCCTTCATGTCCAAAGAATCAGCACGTTGGCGGATGCTTTCTGCAACTTTTTCCTCATACCCACTGTATGTGTGGATTGCGTACCATGATTTATTTGAATCGTATCTTTTGTTCATACTATAAAACAACCTCTCTGAATGCTTTTTCTAATAATGCGTCTAATCCTGCGATAAATCCACCAATGATGAGAGCGAATACGAACACCGCAAAAACTAGTTTCCACGTTGTCTTGAACCCAGGCCACTCAACTAAGCGTAGTTCCTTCCAGGCATTGCTGAAATACTTTGGTGTAAGTGTGCGAGATTTCATAAAGAAACCAGGTTCTTCTGTCTTAGGGGTAACGACATGGTACTCGCGGGTTAATGCTCCGCCAATTTTCTTACTGCCAGTTTTTACTCCTGATCCAACTTTACGTCGACGGCTTACCTGGCCTTTTTTAGATGCAGCGCTTTCATTTCGCTCACGCAATGTCGGTTTTTTGCGCACACGTTTAGCAACAGGTTTCTTGCCTGTTGATTTTACTTGACGGATTTTCTTTTTCTCGTCGGCCACATCGTTCTCCTCAAATTAAAAAGCCTGAGTCTCTGCTCAGGTCAATACCCCAATTATACTTCTTCATGCGCTTCAGGTCAATGAAATGGTTACTTATATCTACAATTCTAGGTATAATAGCGCTAATGCTAACAGTCACCATACTCGCTAGTTCTATAGTCTTTGAACTAGCGGCCATATTCATGCCTGCTGATTTTCGTAAGCTATTATCTCCTATTGTCATGCTGTTGCACTTCACAGTTGTTGGCTATTTTTTAAGTAGCGGAGAAATTTCATCTTCGCTATACATGTTGTTTATCGGAGTATTTCGTTTTGTGAATATTCTCAGGTTGAGCCGCCCCAGGATGCACCCTAAGGAATTAAAGACGCGTAGTCTTAGGACTTGGGTATTTTTATCTTTCCTATCACTATTGGCACTATTGGACTTTTCGATAAGCATTGATGCAGCCGTGACGGTTTTAAGCTTATTTGCATTCGTAGCATCGGCAGCTTTAGCAGCTTCAGTTTTCGCTAGCCGCTATTTGTACAGGTTAGAGGACGATGATAAATCGATATCTAATCCTAGCGTTACCATATGCATTCCAGCTCGTAATGAAACTCAAGATTTGCCAGCCTGTATTGAGTCGGCTTTAGCCTCATCCTACGTAAAACTTGAGATAATCGTGCTCGATGATTGCTCACACGATAAAACTCCAGAAATTATCAAAAAGTATGCACATCAAGGCGTGAGATTTATTAGAGGGCAAGAGCCTGGCGATAAATGGCTAGCTAAAAATGCTGCTTATGACAAATTACTTGAAGAAGCTAAAGGGGAAGTAGTTCTTTATATTGGCGTTGATGTACGACTCAAGAATGAAACAGTGACGGCGTTAGTTAATCAGCTAGGTTCAAGACAAATGATATCTGTTCTTCCGCGTAGGTCACGAGAAACTGAATCTTCATTCTTCATTCAGCCTCTAAGGTACTGGTGGGAGTTAGGACTGTGGCGATTTTGGGGTTCGCATCCTCCTGTTCTAAGTACATGTTGGATGGCACGCAGTGAATTCTTGCGGGAAAATGGTGGCTTCGAAGCTTATAGACGCTCAATAAAGCCCGAAGCTCAGATTGCTCGGCAAGCGCGCCAAGTAGGCGGCTACCGTTTCATCATTGCTAATGACGAGATGGGGTTAACTTCTAATAAGTCACCACAGGCTCAACTGGACACAGCATTGCGCGTCCGCTACCCTCAACTTAGGCGTAGGCCTGAAGCAACTATGGTTCTGGTTTCTTCACTGGCTTTGGTAGGGATATTTCCGGTCGTATCGCTGGTGTATAGTTTGTCTAATTCAAACTTGATTACAACTCTTATCTCATTCGCTGCGATGGTGCTTTTGTCATTTGCAAACGTAATGATATCCAGAATAGTGCTTCATCACCTATGGTTCGTTTCAATAGTAAACGCTCCTGCACTAGCTTTCATTGACGGCTATATAGCGCTGCGTTCCATGTTTTCTTACGAGCTTGGAAATGTTTCGTGGAAAGACAGAAATGTATGCTTGCCGCTACTGCAGGTGGAAAAAGAGCTCCCGTCGCTGCAAGAAAGAAAACTGTAGCCAACTAGTTATTAGCTATTTCAGGTTCGGAAAGTAAATAGAAAACGTCGAGCCTTCACCCAATGTCGACTCAACATTAATCTTAGCTTCAGCTAAACTAGCGAGTTTTTTAGTGACGTGAAGACCTAGGCCAGTGCCATTTTGCGCTCTTGTATGATAGTCCTCAGAGCGGAAAAATTTATCAAAAACTCTGCTCTGATCGCCGATACTTATACCTATCCCAGTGTCGCTGACCTCAAACAAGACTCCATCACCTTTTTTGCTGGCATGTATAACTACGCTGCCTTCGTCGGTGTATTTTATCGAATTGGTAATGAAGTTCTGTAGTATTTCTTGAACGTATAATTTCACTGAATGTAATAGCTCCAGTGAAGAATCAATGTCTGCAGTTAGGTGTAGGCCCTTTTTCTCCGCTGATGGCGCGTATGAGTCTATCAAACTTTCAACAAATTCATGAACGTTTATATCCTCAACGTTACGCTCTAGAACGCCACGTTCTGCGCGTGAAAGAGTCGACAAATCATTAATCATGTCCTCAAGGTATTTAACCTGCTTGTGGGCAGTGGTTAGAGCTTCTTTAACCTTTTCGATTTCGCCATTGTTTTCTACGATAAATAGCGCATTCCCTACAGCACCCTCTGTTACCGCTACAGGGGTCCGCAGTTCATGACTAATTACACTTATGAACTCATCTCTTTCCTCTTCTAAAGACTTCTCCCTTGTAATGTCACGAAGTATTAGCACAAATCCATGATCGCCAGATTTACCATAGCCTAAGTGGACAGGCGAAATACTGATATAGAGGTTTATGATGCTGCCATCGGTGTATTTGATTTTGTAATCGCGGCTGATTATCTGCGTCTTTGCGCCGAGGACAATCTTCTTTACGTCTAAAGGATCACCGCTCTCACTGAGCAGCTGCAACACGTCAGCTATTGGCTGACCGCGCTGGACAGCGTTAATATCTAGCGTGTTTAGCGCAGCGCCGTTATATAACGTAATATTTCCGTCGGTATCCGTCGCGATTACGCCATCGGCCATCGAGTTTATGAGGGCTTCAAATCGCTGATGCTCCATCCTTAGCTGATCTTGTATATCAGTTTTGGTTTGTGCTTTCCCTTTAGCCATGAGCACTATTGTATCACTAGAGTTTTGTTGCCTGAACAGATACAGGGTGGGATTTTAATTCTTTGCGCCGAGTTTTGTAATCAGGACAAATATTTTCTACTTCGTTCCAGAAACTTTTTTGATGATGTTGATGATTAGTATGAGCGAGCTCATGAAGAATAACGTAGTCAATTAGATCCCAGCTTAGTTGCATCAAGAATATATTAAACGACAATTCTTTTCGAGAGCTACAGGCCCCCCACCTGCTTTTCAGCTTCTTAACAGTCACGTCTTTGTATTCTATCCCATGCTTGCGCGCCAAAGCTTCTACTCGTTGCGGGAGTAGTGTTTCCGCTTGTTTTTTTAGGGCTCTCTCAGCTGCAACAATTATTTTTGCTTGCACTTCAACATCTGATGAATCTGTTTCAGTCGGTATGTATACTAGTATTTCGTTCGGAGTCACTCTGGTGCGCAAGCGCTCTATATCCTGCCTAATTATCCGTAAAACGTGATTTTTCCCTACTCTGTCACCGTTTCTCATGCTAATCTCAGGCTTGAGGTGCTGATTGATCCAGTCGCTCTTTTGTTTTACGAACTGCTTGGCTGCGAATTCTGGCACCCCGTAAGGCACGCTAACTCTAATCCTCCCATCGCTACGCAGAGAAATCCTAAGGCTTCTGGTGCCTTTTCTTCGAGAAATAATAATTGGTGCATTAACACCATCTAAGTTTATGATTTTCTGCACTATAACTATTCTAGCAACAACTTAGCGTACGTTGATATTACGGCGTGCCGTGTTCGGCCGCTGCAAAGGCATCCGTGGAATCAGATTTATCATTCCGGGCATGGCGACCTTGCTCTGACCTTCTTGCGCAGCCACAATGTTCATTTCAAGCAGTTTCTTGAATAGCGAAGTCTGCTGTGAGTTATATGTATGCTTTCCGCTGACAACAACGTAATTCTCAACATTTTCAGGATGCTGCATATGGGCAATGTATTTTTTGAACATTTCTTGAGTGTAATCTACAGCATATTTGTCATCTGCTCGCCGTCTGTCCCTGCCGCTGAGTCTCTTAAAGGCGGTTTCCATATCCATTTGGAACCATACAGTAACAGTTTCGGCGCCTTTCTTACGGGCTGCTTCGCGTAATTTCCTGCGTTGGCCTTTGCGTATTGTAGTGTAATCATAAATTACGCTAACACCTGCAGACAGGAATTCCTCTGTCATGTAATCCATGAGCTGCGTTACGATTGCATTCTCTTGGCTGTCGTATTGAGGCTCTTCGAATAGTTCGTGACGAATGCGGTCTCCGTGGACGTGCGCACACTGCAAGTTATTAGTTAGCTCACGTGAAAAGTGCGTTTTGCCTGCTCCGGGGTAGCCATAAAGCATAATCAATAGGGGTTTCGTCGTCTGTATCTTCGCACTCATGTGCATATAGTTATACCAAATTAGGGGCGATATTTACAGCCTGAAAGCTGTTAGGAATTGCAAGTCAAAGATAATGATAGTTGTTTTCGGTTAATGCCACATTAATCTCACGGGGTGTTTTCCGGCTTACAGTGGACAAGATTAGAAGAAATCAGTACCAATTTCTAGATCGGGTATTCTACTAGTAGGCGTGGCTCTAGGAACGTCTTGGTTGGCATCAAAAGTTTGTTCGAAAGTTGCATAGACCTCATGGAACTTATCAACTTCAGCCCTCGGAGATAGTCCAGGCGACCAATCATCTTCGTAATCATATTCAATCTGAACGCGTTCGTCCCATTCTTCTAGAATAACTGGTGGTTCCAAACTCGCCATCGCCTCCCTCAATGCGGTCGTAGCTATACCAATACTCGACAAAGCAAGTGGATTTTCATAACGTCTATGAGATTCTCCTCTGCCAATGAATACCTTAGCTTTGACAGCTACCTGCCACAGACCGCTAATATCCGTAGGATTTTCAATTGGTTCTAATTTATCATCCCAAACTCTGTCAACACAATATTCGTCAACATAAAATCTGTTGGTTATTTCAATCTCATGTCGCGTTTCGTTTGATTTAGCCATAATGCCTCAATTTAGTATAAAGATAATACTACATAAACTTGCAATTGTCAATTTTGGCAGGGGTGACAGGACTTGCCTAAAAATGCTCACTCGGCAACATTTGTAAAGCCAAATGCTCGTTTGGCCAAGCAATGCATCCTCAATAGTCCACTGGACTATTTCGCCTATCGGCTCAAGTCTTAAAACTACGTATCAAATGTAAAAATCCGACGCGTGCTCGGATTCTAACATTTGGCAGGGGTGACAGGACTTGCCCACATTCTGCGGGCCCAGAACTTCTGCTCATGCCAACAAGTTAGCGAGTGAAGATTCTCTTGCGAAATGCGCTTTTGGCATTTCTCACCTGCGACACCAAGTGTGTCGCTGATTAATTCTTGTTACCCAACAATGAAAAGAGCCCAGTCATGAGACTGAGCACTTTTCATGGCAGGGGTGACAGGACTTGAACCTGCGACACCTGGTTTTGGAGACCAGTGCTCTACCAACTGAGCTACACCCCTATATTGCCGACTAATTATATATGTAAAGGTACAAATCTGACAGGACTTGCCCACATTCTGCGGGCCCAGAACTTCTGCTCATGCCAACAAGTTGGCGAGTGAAGATTCTCTTGCGAAATGCACGAATGGCATTTCTCACCTGCGACACCTGTCCGCCAGCTGGCGGATTGGAGACCAGTGCTCTGCTACGGTCTTACTTGCAGCAAGTGCTGTAAATCAGCCGTAGCCAC
>CAYGOR010000043.1:0-7072 GCA_964351635.1 uncultured Candidatus Saccharibacteria bacterium | reverse complement strand
TCTTTTTCATATCCGTAGCGCTGTAAACCATCTGCGATGAGCCAGTTAGTGTTTATCCAGCTCGGACCTTGCCAGTAGCCAAGTTCCTTGTACCAATCGCTAGAGAAAGGAACGCTAGGTATCGGGTATTTGCCAGCAAATTGCTGAGTAGAACTGAGTTGCTTTACTAATTCGTCAGCACGTTCTTTAGAAATGCAACCAGCATAAAGAGGCATTAAGCTAGCGATAGATGGCTCTTTGACCAGCTTGCGGGTTATAAAAGTTCGAGAATAGTACTGTTTATAAAAGCCGTCCCAGCATAGCTCTAGAGCCTCTTCAGCTTTTTCCATGCTAGCAACAAGTTCTTCAGGAAGCTCTCTGCCAATGTATTTGGCTATCTCTTGCAGGTGAGTGTTGGCACGAATAAGTATGCAGTTAAAAGACATGTCTTGCAGTGCAAAATGCGAACGAGAAAGTATTTTTTCTATGTCCCAGTCTTTTCGTTTTAGGCGCTGCAACACAGTAAAATATAGTAACGAATCAATCGCGTTTAATCGTTGACCTGGTGGAACATGCCTAGTGTCACGCCTGAATAGTAAGAATATTTTATCGAGTTTTAATTTATCTACAATACTGACCCAGAGTGGCCTAGAATGCAGGTGCAATTGATCTATCCAGGGAGGAGAATTGTCTAGCCCAGATTCCCAAGGATGAATAAGTAGCGTTAGCCCTTCGTCGTGTGGGTCGCGTTCGCGGTAAAGCCATGAATGATGCTGCACAAGCGCAGGGAACATGTCTTGGTACCAACCGCGTCTTTCGACTTTATTCAGTTTCTTCCCAATTCTAACGACGGCTTCGGCGAGCATTGGTGGCTGAGTCATTCCTGAAGTAGCAATACGATCAGGAGAGTGAGGATTACGCCAAGACTGCCAAATATTCCTGTCACGTTTGTGCTCATTCGCATCGCTGAAAATCATATGTGGCAACATTCCATTCGACCACTGACCTCTTAGCAGACTGCGCAGTTCTTCTTGCGCTTTCGGTACATCGTACTCGGCTATACCTATCGCAATAAAGCAGCTATCCCACAGCCACTGATGAGGATATAGACCTTCAGCTGGGGCAGTGAATCCATCTCGCCAGTTATTATCTAGAACTTCGCGGCATACGTCTTTGAGTGATTTTGCTGGCTCCGTTTCTTGCATGTATTCAAGTATAACGAATGTTGCATGCGAAAGCTTTAGCGGAAATTGTTAAATGTGACCGGGAAGGGCAGGTCAGCCTGGTTTACTAGCTGCATTGCTTGCTGAAGTTCATCTTTTTTTGGGCTCATGACACGTATGCCTTCGCCTTGAATTTGAGTCTTTACCTTTGGCATTTGTTCTTTAAGTAGTTTGGTAATTTTCTTTGCGTCGTCTTGCTTTAAGCCGTTCTTAAAAGGAACGACCCAGATCATTCTTAGATTAGTTGTTTCAGGGTCTTGGCTAACATCAAACGTTTTCTGGGAAATATTGCGCGTGGCTGCTTTTTTACGGAGTATCTCAATGATGGCGTCTAAATGATATTGATTATTTCCGTAGATTTTTACACCTTTTTTATCATCCAGCCAAACAAGCTCGGCATGAGTTCCTTTCAGGTCGTAGCGATTGGAGAGTTCTTTCTGGGCCTGGTCGTAAACGTTATTCATTTCACCTGTGTCGTACGTGGATTCGATGTCGAATGAGAATTGTGGCATAAAGCTCATTATAAACTATGTTTAAGTGTATACTAAAATTAAAGGAGCATTAAAACCATGAATATTGCAGTTATAAGCGGAAGCATGCGCCCCCAGTCGCAAAGTCTGAAGGTGACAAACTGGCTAGCTGATCACTTACGCGAGTTAGGTATAAATGCTGATGTGTTAGATCTTGATGAACTAGATTTGCCTCGATACGACGATAGCGGTGAATTAAGTGATAATGTTGAGAAGCTTCTGGGCGTTTTAAATGAATGTGACGCTGCGGTCTTTGTTAGCCCTGAGTGGAACGGAATGATGAGCTATGGTTTGATAAATATGCAGCACTATTTAGGGAAGCAACTGGCACATAAGCCAGTGATGTTGGCAGGTGTTTCATCAGGCCGTGGCGGCCACTACCCATTGATGCAAATGAGGACTATGGGGTATAAGAACAATCAATATGTAATTAGCCCAGAAGCACTACTTGTCCAAGGCGTCAATGAAATTATGAATGACCATGAGCCTGAAGTAGGCTCTGTGGATGAGAGCGTACAGGCCCGGGCCGATTATGCGCTTAGAAATCTCATAGAGTATGCAAAAGCTCTAAAGGCGGTGAAAGATTCAGGCGTGGTCGATTTTGATAAATATAAGAACGGGGTTTGAACCCTTCTGGTGTTAAAACTTCCACTCCGTGACATGTTAATATAGGTTTATGGTTATGCTCAGTCATGCGACACATATGCTCGCACTGGGAGATTTTGAGGTCAATGGTATAGCATTTACGCTAATCACATTAGCGTTAGTTAGTGTTTTCATACCTTACTGGTTTTTAAGAGATTGGTTTCTACAGAGGTGGCGAATTCGAAGATCAAAAATTACTATCCTGTACGAACCCCCTGGTAAATTAACTCCAGCTGAAATTTTATACTTGTTCTCAGGGTTGTCTATGAAAAGAACAGTCGCCGCCACATTAGTAGATTTAATCAACAAAAGCTATGTTCATGTTGAGAAACGCGACGGCAGAAAGTATTTTAAATTAGGTCCAAAGTCAGGATCTAGCTCGCAGCACTACGAAAAATTATTACTAAGCGAGATTTCTGAGCACGGCTCAACATTCGAGGATATTATCAGTAAATTAGACTCAGAACACATCAAGCAAGCGTTTAAGAGCGGAGTGCGTGAAGCACTAAGTCAAAAATCATTTATATCAGGAGAGCAGGTAAATAAGTTCTTCATAAGGGCTATAAAGGCGACCGCAGCACTGCTTGTTGCTCTGATATGGCTGCCTTTAGCTATATTTTCAGGACTGCACGTATTGTCAGTTAGCGCTTCGAGCTTTGAAGAGGTTAGTTTACTGTTTGGATATGGAATCAAATTCAGCCTGATATTTATCCTACCCCTAGGCTTTCTGAGTTTATTTGTGGTGAAATACAGAGCAAAATTGTTAGGACGCAGATGGATGGCAACGCAAAAACTCAATAGGAAATGGCCACAGTTAATTGGTTTTAAGGAATATGTAGGATTTTGCTACCGGGGAAAACTTAACTTTGCGAGTGAAGACCTTCGCAAAAAAGCAAAAACCAGCTCCTTGCCTTACTCAATAGCCTTTGGATACGTTGAAGATGTTGAGAAAATCGTAAGCTAGTCTAGTAAAAGTGTAACTAAATTACAGATTAAGTTTTTGTACGCATAACTAATAGATGTAAAATACATACAAATGAAGATGATAGATGATACGCGCAAGCTGTTACGCCAGAAATTTGAGGGGTTAGAGGATAAGCGCAGTATTTTACGTGCTGTTGAGCTTCGTGCATTGTTCGACGGCATCAAAGAAGTTCCGCCAGAAAAACGTGGGGAGTACGGCAAAGCAGTAAACAAGCTGAAGCTTGAGCTTCAAAGCTGGATAGATGAATTAGAGGATTCTGAAGATGCAGTGTTGCCAATTGATGTCACCGCGCCATCAGATATAAATGCTAAAGCCCCGGAGTTTTTGCCGAGTGAGCAGGGTTCGCAGCATCCATTAACTACAGAGATAAACTACATTTGTGACATATACGAGCGAATGGGGTTTGCAGTCGAAGAATCGCGAGAAATTGACGATGATTATCACATGTTCGAATCTTTAAACTTTCCAGCCGATCACCCAGCCAGAGATGATTACGACACCTTTATGACAGATGAGGGGTTAGTGGCTCCGGCACACACCAGCACCATGCAGAATCGCTTGCTAAGGAAGTACAAGAGTAATCTTGAGGCAGATGAGCCAATTGCCGTTGTGGTACCTGATAGGGTTTTCCGTAATGAGGATTTGGATGCTACACACGAACACACCTTTTACCAGATTGAGGGGGTTTATGTTGGCAAAGGTGTGACAGTCGGAAATTTGATAGCAACATTGAGCGCTTTCATGAATGAATATTTTGGCCAAGAGCTGAAAACAAAATTACAGCCTTTCTACTTCCCGTTTACTGAACCAAGTTTTGAATTCGCGATTGAACGACCTGATGCCTTAAAGAAAGATAACTCCGAAGAGCAAAAATGGCTCGAACTACTCGGCTGCGGAATGATCCACCCAAACGTATTAAAGGCAGCAGGGATAGATCCGTCAATCTACACAGGATTTGCATGGGGTAATGGAATAGAACGCATGGTCATGATGAAGCACGGCATAGAGGACGTTAGGCATTTCGAATCCGCTAACTTAAAATTCCTTAGGCAGTTCAAGTGAAAGCTGTAGAACTAATGAGCATTCCTTGCGTCGGCTATGAAGTAGCTGCTGACTGGTACGAGGGGACTAACGATGAAGTGGTACTTGTGTTACCTGGATTCACGTCAAAGAAGTCGAAATATGCCAAAATGTCTGAGTTAATACGGAAGCAAGTGGGCAGCTCTATTTTGGTTATTGACTACAGTGGTCATGGTGACAGCCCTTTTGTATTGGAAGAATTGACAGGTAATCAAAATTTCTCAGAGGTCGTTCGTGCATTCGATTGGATACGAGACAACTATCCCAGTAGCAAAATAACGGTTTTAGGAACTAGCTATGGTGGGCTTCACGCGACTTTACTGACTAAATATCGAGAATTCGACAATATAATATTACGTGTGCCAGCTGCCTATGATGAGAAATACACATACACTCCCATCGGAAAAATACCTGATCCCCACAGCACGAGTTATAGAGAAAATGCTGATAACTTCAAAGACCTCAAACATCACTGGATGTTTACAGGTGTAAATGCGGTAAAAAACCGCAAGCTAGTAATCACTCATGAATTCGATACTATTTGCCCGAAGGTGTCTACTGACGCTTTTATTGAAGCTTTTCAGGCAGACACTTGGGAATATCCAGGATTGCAACACGGATTTTCGAACTCCGATATAACAGAAGATGAAGAAACGGCCTATTACCAGAAAATGATTGATTGGATGCACAAATGAAAAATAATGCAGTATTGATTCACGGTTTGCAGTCAAGAGAAGAATACTACAATCCAAAAATGCCCGCACCAGGCGTTGACCATTGGTTTTCTTGGCTTAAGAAGCAGCTATTAGTTAATGATATATATGCTGAAAATCCGACTATCTTCAAAACATTCCAAGCTACTTACGAACAATTCGTTGAGACAATAGAGCGTTGCTATGCCTTAAATGAAGATACTATCTTAGTTGGTCATAGTTTTGGTGGTGGGTTCCTTGTACGATTTCTTAGCGAACGGAACGATATAAAAGTGGGCAAGGTGGTTCTAGTAGCTCCTTGGCTAAACCCAATGCAAAGTACTGAACTTGAAACGCAAGATTTTTTCGACTTTAAGATTGATAGTGAACTTGTCAGCAGGACTAAAGGGTTAACTATCTTTAATTCTAGTGACGATGTTGAGTCTATACAAGAATCTGTACGAATGATTAGCGAGCAAGTAAAAGGAGTGAAAGTCGTAAATTTTGATGGCTATGGGCACTTTTGTTATGAAAATATGAAGACCCACGAATTCCCAGAATTATTAGAGGAGTTATTATGATAAATGAGAATTTTGTTTTTTTCGCTTTCTTCCTGACTCTTATTGGGAGTTTTGTGTACATCAAAGGTATTTTCCGAGGTGAAGTAAAGCCAAATGTCGTTACCTGGACGCTATGGGCTTCCGCTCCTTTGTTGGCTTTTGCAGCCCAAATAACAGAAGAGGCTGGTTTGAGGTCTGTTCACACTTTTTCTACAGCTTTTGGACCGCTACTTATTGTTATTGCTGCGCTCATAAAAAGAAATGCTTTTGCAAAAATTAAAAAATCCGACTACGTATTTGGGATGCTTGCTCTTACAGGCTTAGTTCTGTGGAGAATAACTGGCGAGGGGGTGATCGCAATCATTTTCGCTATTGCTGCTGATGCTTTTGCGGCATTGCCAACTGTTTTAAAGCTGTATAAAGAACCAGAAACAGAAAATGGGTATATATTTGGACTTGGTTTCGTTGCAGCATTGATTACCTTATTCACGGTGACTAATTGGCGATTTGAAGAATATGGATTTACGCTATACATTCTCTTGATTACGGCAATTATGTTCCTGCCGACATTTATGACTCACGCAAAAAGACCTAAAAAGGAGTTATCAGCATGATAGTTATAACTGGAGCGAGTGATGGCCTAGGATTACAACTGGCTAAGCTATATCAAGAAGCAGGCGTGAAGGTCGTTAATATCTCACGTCGACCATCGAAATACGCTGATATAAATATAGAATTGAGTTTACGTGAGGGTCCACAAATTAAAGAAGCTGCTGATAGAATTATTGAAATCGATGAGCCACTTGAAGCGATAATATACAGTGCTGGAGTGCTTTCGGTGCAACCGCTAGGGGACATAGATGAGTCAGAGATAAAGCGTTTGATGTCTACAAATGTAAAATCACAAATTCTCCTCACATCATATCTATTGGAACGAATAAAAAAAGATACAAGCGATATAGTTTGCGTGTCGTCAACTGTCGGCACGAAGGCCTACCTGGATCAGGCAGTATATGGTGCATCGAAGTGGGCTGTCCGAGGATTTGCGAAAAACCTCCAGGAAGAATTTAAAAATTCAGCAAACCGTGTGATTAGTTTTTGCCCTGGGGGATTTGAGTCTAATATCTTTCAGAAGGCCACCGGAGAAACTAATCAAGATTTCACACACCGGATGAAGGCAGAAGATGTAGCGATGTTTATGAAGCAAATTCTGGATTTACCAAAAAATATGGAAGTCAGCGAAGTCATAATAAATCGAAAGGCAGTAAGATGAAGATTAAACTATTTATAACTGGTGGATCAATCGATAAGCGCTACAATGAGATTTCTGAGAAAATGGTTCTTGAGGACTCTCATTTGCCACAAATGCTTCAGGCAT
>CAYGOR010000042.1:637-7405 GCA_964351635.1 uncultured Candidatus Saccharibacteria bacterium | reverse complement strand
CCCATACCGCTGATGATGGTCTGACCAGTTTCGTGGTCAACCTTTACTCGGAATGTTGGATCTTCTTCAGATAGCCTTTGGAGTGCTATTGACATTTTTTCTTGGTCTGACTTTGTCTTTGGTTCAATTGCGATTGAGACTGGAGGTTCAGGGAAATCGATAGATTCAAGCAGAATTGTGTTGTTGAGGTCTGAAAGAGTATGACCTGTAGTAGTTGCTTTAAGACCTACTATTGCCGCAATATCTCCGGCTACGACTTGATCAACTTCTTCTCGTTTGTCAGCTTGCATTCTAACCAATCGGCCGATGCGTTCTTTTTCACCTGTTGAGGTGTTCATAACATATGAACCAGCTTTAATTACACCAGAGTAAACTCGGAAATAAGCTAACTTACCAACAAAAGGATCGGAGGTAATCTTGAAGGCTAATCCAGCCATAGGCTCTGAATCTGAAGGCTTACGCTCTATTTCATCGCCAGTTTTAGGGTGCGTTCCCCATGTAGAGCCTCGATCTTCAGGAGATGGCAATAGATCATTCATAAGATCAAGCACCTTCTCAACTATGACTCCACGTCCGTCCCCACCTGTTACCGGGAAGAAAGCGCCAGATAATGTTGCTGATCGAATTGCGTGTCGAATATCATCCTCAGAAAGTCCGTCTTCACCAACCTCTAAGTATTTCTCAAGGTATTCTTCATCTTCTGCCACTGCATTTTCTATCAATAATGAACGATATCGCTTCGCCTTTTCTTTCATATCTTCTGGGATATCACCAATAATAAGCTCTTTGTCAGCAAACTCTTTGTAGGTGTATGACTTCATAGTGACTAGATCTACGACGCCATTTATCTCTTGCTCGAATCCAATCGGCAAGTGGATTGGGAATGCAGCTTTTGATAGTCTAGCGTGAATTGTGTCAAGAGACTTGTAGAAGTCGCCGCCAGTTTGGTTAATCTTATTGATAAAGCAAACGCGCGGAACTTTATACTTATCAGCCTGACGCCATACAGTTTCAGACTGCGATTCTACACCCATTTTACCGTCAAATACGACAACAGCTCCATCAAGTACACGCAATGAACGCTCGACTTCAACAGTAAAGTCAATGTGACCTGGAGTATCGATGATGTTGATCTGGTGATCTTTCCAGTAGCAGGTAACGGCAGCAGAAACGATAGTGATTCCTCGCTCGCGCTCTTGCGCCATCCAGTCAGTAGTAGTCTCACCTTCGTGAACCGCGCCGATTTTGTGGCTTAATCCGGTTCGGTAAAGAATACCTTCCGTCGTAGTAGTCTTACCTGCATCAATATGAGCAATAATACCTACGTTTCTAATTTTTTTGATTTGTACTTTTTTTCCTGCCATTTTACCTATCCTTTAACTATTGTCTTCCCTAATTTGCGTGCTATTTCTTCTAAAAATCCTATTTCGTGGTTGATACGATCGTATTCTTCCTCATTTGTACCATCATATGCTCGTCTTCCTAGTCTTTCAATTTGTTCAGCAACTGTCTCTGGTGTTTCGTCTGCATGAACATGAGGAGGGAATGTAAGATGAGTTTCGTAATATCTTTTCGCATCTTCTGGAAAAAGATGACCCTCGAAACTAGGGGTATCATCCATGTTTATCTCGCAAAGTGAGCGAATGCTCGGTTACTCTCAGCCATCTTATGAGTATCTTCCTTCTTCTTGAAGGCTGTACCAGTTTGGTTATAAGCGTCAACTAATTCATTAGCTATTCGCTTGCTCATCGGCATACCTTTTTTTGCGCGACATGCAGCTACAAACCACATAATCGTTAGGTGCTTTTGCCTCTGACCCTTAACTTCAAAAGGAATTTGATAGTTAGCTCCACCAACACGTCGTGAGCGTGTCTCGACATATGGAGTGACATTCTTAATTGCTTTGTCGAACACTTCGATAGGTGAATCGCTTTTTACCATTCGAGCAGCTTCTTCGATTGCGTCATATACGATGCGCTCTGCTAGTTGTTTTTTACCATTCAACATAACTCGGTTTATGAGTCTTTGAACCATCTCAGAGTTGTATTTACGATCAGGAAGCTTAGGTCGGACTAAAGCTTTTGTTGTTTTCCTAGGCATGTCTATTTACCGTCCTTCTTGGAGCCGTATTTGCTCCTTCCGCGCTTGCGATCTGATACGCCCTGAAGGTCTAATGCTCCTCGAACGACGTGGTAACGTACACCAGGAAGGTCAGGAACTCTACCGCCGCGGATAAGTACAACAGCGTGCTCTTGCAAGTTATGTCCTTCTCCACCGATGTAGGCCCACACTTCGTAGCCGTTGTTCAGACGAACACGCGCTACTTTACGAAGCGCTGAGTTAGGCTTCTTAGGCGTCTTGGTCGTAACCTTTACGCAAACACCACGCTTAAGCGGTGATGGCTTTTCATAGTTAGTGGTATTTAGGTTGTTAACCACGCGGTGAAGCGCTGGAGATTTTGACTTCTCCTTTGGCGTTTTACGCGGTTTACGAACCAACTGATTAATTGTTGGCATTTACTAATGTATCTCCTTGATCTACCGCCGCAGCAATCGTTGAGTGATTGAAGGCTCGGATCATTAATTGATTTATTGTAATTTTAACAGATTGTCTATGCTTCTGCAATGGCACCGTCGCTAGGGACTGGCTGGCCTGTAATCTCTGGCTCTTCGATGTTCATAGTTTCTACATCTGTGAAACCGTTGTTATCTGCGTCTTCAAGGACTCCAGTACCGACCGGAATCTTACGTCCTAAGATTACGTTCTCTTTAAGTCCGTACAGTTTGTCTACCTTACCGCTGGTTGCAGCCGCAATCAAGACTCTTGTAGTGTCTTGGAATGAAGCAGCCGATAGGAATGACTCAGTTGCAAGTGAAGCCTTGGTGATACCAAGCAATAGTTGGTCATAGCGTACGAGCTCTTTACCTTCTTTAGATAGGCGATCGTTTGTTTCAAGAACAGTTTGCTTACTAACAACATCACCTGTAACGAATTCGCTATCACCAGGTTCATCAATCTGAACACGGCTAAACATCTGCCGCACTATGATTTCCAGGTGTTTATCAGCAATGTTCTGACCTTGCGCAGCAAATATAGCTAGAATTTCGTTCATGATATATCTTTGAGTTGATTCAACTCCAGATAGGCTCAAGAGTTCACTTAATGAAATCGAACCGCTAGTTAGGCGATCTCCAGCTTTTAATTCATCACCGTCCTTAATCGTCAATTGCTTGAAGCCAGGAATCTCGTATCGAGCTGTTCCTTGTTTACCAGGGCTGACAATTAGCTTGTCTTCGGCCACGTCAACTACACCTGACAACGGCGCGGTAATTTGATTCTTACCGTCTTTACCTTCAGCTATGACTTCACCTTCTTGAACAGAACTTCCTGACGCAACGCGGACTGTTTGTCCTTTTAGCTTAATTTCGGTTGGTTTTAGTTCTTTAGGAGCGATTTGAACGATGTACTGCTCACCTTCTTCCCAAACACTAGCAACACCATCAACTTCAGCTAAGTATGCCTGTCCTTTTGGCTGACGAGTTTCAAATAGCTCTTCTACACGCGGTAGACCAGTTGTGATGTCATCACCTGCTGCTCCACCAGAGTGGAAGGTTCTTAGCGTTAGCTGAGTACCAGGCTCACCGATAGATTGTGCAGCGATAACGCCGACTGGGTGGAATTTGCTAACAAGCTGTCCTGTTGCTGGATCAGTACCGTAGCTCTTCTGAGGAATACCCTTGATAGAAGGGACACTTAGTACGCTCATGATCTTAACGCCATCTAGCTTTTCGTCTGAATCTATTTTGTTTGCGATTTCTTCTGTGATTAGCTCACCTGTCTTAACATAGCCGCCTATGTTTTCAGCTGCATATCGTCCTTCAAGTCGTGATGAATATGACACGCCTATATACGCTGCACCACTTCGATAAAGTGCAAATCCTGGATCAACTATATCTTCGTCCGTAGTGAATACATCTTGTGAAACGTCAACAAGTCGACGAGTCAGGTAGCCTGAGTCGGCTGTCTTAAGAGCAGTGTCGATCATACCCTTACGTGCACCACGTGTTGCCGTAAAGTACTCAAGTGGCGTAAATCCAGTCTTATAGTTAGATTTAACAGGGAGCTCAATCGCACGTCCGGTAGCGTCAGCGACTGGCCCGAGCATTCCAACTGCAGTTTTGACCTGGCCAATGTTACCACGAGCACCGCTCTTAACAGCGATTGACATAGCGCTGTCTTCAGTCTCAAACTGCTCTGTTAGCGTATCCTCGATCTTCTTGTCTACTTTTGCCCAGTTTTCAACAGTAAGACGATACCGCTCTTCTTCAGTAATGAAACCTTGTTCAAACTGTTCACTAATCTCTTTGGTTTTGTTTTCACCATCGTCAATTATTTTCTGCAATGAAGGTATTTCGCTGAAATCATCCATACCCATACTTAGACCAGAGCGAGTAGCAAATTCGAATCCAACACGCTTTAGTTCATCTGCAATCTTAGCAGTCATTTCTTGACCGTATTGTGCGTATGTCTCTGACAAAACAGAACCTAGACGCTTTTTAGTCATATCACCCTCAACGAACGGGAAGTCATCTGGAAATATTTCGTTGAATATTACGCGACCGAGGGTAGTATCACGCACTACTCCACGGAATGGAATTGTAACTCGAGTTTGATTTGTGACACGCCCGTTATCTCGTGACATTATGGCTTCAGCCACACTTGAGAATGCGACTGGTTTTTTATCACTCACACCTGCTTTTTCGTAAGTTAGATAGTAAGCACCTAAAACTATATCTTGTTCGATGTGCAATATAGGAGATCCGTCGGCAGGTTTTAGAAGATTCTTATTTGCAGCCATGATGTCCTTAGCTTCAGCCTGAGCAGCGTCTGACAAAGGCAAGTGAACTGCCATTTGGTCTCCATCAAAGTCAGCGTTAAATCCCTTACACACTAGAGGATGCAGCTGTATCGCTTTACCTTCAATTAATCGAGGCTGGAATGCCTGGATGCTTAATCTGTGAAGTGATGGAGCTCGGTTTAGAAGCACGTACTTTCCTTTAATCACGAAGTCGAGTGCATCCCACACCGCTGTTTCTCCAGCTTCAATCATCTGAGTTGCTGACCGAATATTGTGAGCATAATCACGCTCAATTAAATACCCGATTACGAAAGGCTTGAAGAGTTCCAACGCCATCATTTTCGGCAATCCACACTCATCAATATCTAGCTCTGGTCCAGATACAATCACTGATCGTCCTGAGTAGTCTACTCGCTTACCTAGAAGGTTCTGACGGAAACGACCCTGCTTACCTTTAAGCATGTCGGAGAGTGACTTCAAACGGCGGCGCTGACCAGTTGCTGCGATAGCTCTACCAGATCGAGTTGAGTTGTTGTCAATCAATGCGTCAACAGACTCTTGAAGCATGCGCTGTTCGTTCCTGCGAATTACTTCAGGAGCATTAAGGTCAATGAGTTTTTTCAGACGGTTATTTCGGTTAATAACGCGCCTATATAGGTCGTTTAGGTCGCTGGTAGCGAACCGTCCACCAGTTAGCTGAACCATCGGCCTTAGATCCGGAGGAATCACTGGTAGTGCATTCAGACACATGCTCACTGGCTTGATGCCTGCTCTTTCCATAGATTCAAGCAATCTCAAACGCTTCATTAACTTCTTACGTCGTTGACCTTTTGCAGCTTCAACTTCGTCTTGCAAGTTATTGATCAAATCTTTCAAGTCTACATTCTTTAGCAAAGTCTCAAGTGCGCTTCCGCCCATTTGAACTTCGATTAGATCAGCGACATCATCCGGGAGATCACGGTACTCAGTTTCTGAAATCAGAGACTGGTATTCAAGTCCAGTTAGCTGTTCTTTAAGCATTTCGAACTCTGCTTCTAGCTCTTCGACTTCTTTGGTCTGCATTTTAGCTAGCTCTTTAACGTTAGCACCCTCATCTTTGGCTTCGCCTTCGTATCTAGTCTTAATAGCTTCCTTAGCGGCAGCAAACTCAGCTTCCTTATCGGCAAGCATCTGATCTCGCTTTTCAGTGTCAATACTTACAACCACGTATGATGCGAAGTAAGCGATACGCTCTAGATTCTTAACTGTCATTCCTAGTAGCAATCCTATAGCTGATGGAGTGCCACGTAGGAACCAAATGTGTGCAACAGGAGCAGCAAGCTGGATATGACCCATTCTTTCTCTTCGAACTATGCTCTTCGTTACAACTTCACCTTTTTTATCAACAGCTGCTTCTCGAGATCTTACTCCCTTGAATTTTGCGTCGTGAGGGTTTATGTCTTTTACTGGGCCAAATATCTTTTCACAAAACAATCCGTCGCGTTCAGGTTTCTGCGTACGATAGTTGATTGTTTCTGGTTTTGTAACTTCTCCGTGTGACCAATCTTTAATGTCGTCACTGCTAGCGACAGCTAGTCGAACTGCGTCAAAGTCTGAGATGTTGATTCCTGATGTGTATCTTCGCATTAGGCTGCCTCCTCCTCATTATCTTCTTGGGGTGTTTCTAAATTCTCCGTTATTGTAGTTTCTTCTGTTTCAACAACATCACCGTTGTCATTAGTGTCTACGATGTCAAAATCGCTTGACGGAGCCGCGTCTTCTGTAACGTCCACATCTGATATTGCAGACGTTGGCACCTCTAGCGTTGGTAGATTATCTGCTTCGTCTTCAATATTCTTTGAAAGCATGTCTTCTGCATCAAGCACCTCGACTTTATCGCCTTCTTCCTCTATCAAATCAACCTTAAGACC
>CAYGOR010000042.1:0-627 GCA_964351635.1 uncultured Candidatus Saccharibacteria bacterium | reverse complement strand
GATTGACTCGTAAGCTTTTGAGCGTCCGTACACATCATCTGATTTAATTGTTAGCATTTCCTGCAACGTGTTTGCTGCACCATAGGCTTCTAGAGCCCAGACTTCCATTTCTCCGAATCTCTGGCCACCATTTTGTGCTTTACCACCAAGAGGCTGCTGAGTAACCATGGTGTATGGTCCAGTAGATCGAGCGTGAATTTTATCGACAATCATATGGTTTAGCTTAATCATGTACATTGAACCGACAGTAGTTTTTTCTTGGAATGGTTCGCCTGTTCGGCCATCGAATAGTTGCTGCTTACCATCTTCTGGTAATCCAGCTTCTTTTAGTAGCTCGCGGATTTTACTTGTCTTTACTCCATCGAATGATGGGCTAGCTACTTTCATACCTAGTGCATGTGCAGCCATACCAAGGTGAGTTTCAAATAGCTGACCGATGTTCATGCGTGATGGGACACCTAGCGGGTTTAATACGATATCTACTGGAGTGCCATCTGCTGTAAACGGCATATCTTCGGCAGGCAATACTCGGGCGATAACACCCTTGTTTCCGTGACGTCCACCGAGCTTGTCACCAACAGCGATTTTTCGCATCTGGGCAACAAACACCTGTATCTGCATTATAAC
>CAYGOR010000041.1:0-7536 GCA_964351635.1 uncultured Candidatus Saccharibacteria bacterium | reverse complement strand
CAATTCGTCCATAGTTACTTTTGACATTGTTTAAATGTCTCCTTTATCGCTGCGGCACCCCGTAGAGTGGTTCTCTCCGCCAAACTTAACTATAATTATATCTGTTTTACCTCTATGAAACAAGGGCTGCTAACTAGGGGCTGGCCATGCTACAATTTGGTAAGAATTAAGGGGGCTACTGGTTACATGTATTTGAGTATTGATGTAGGCGGCACTAAGACCCTACTAACGCTGTTTGATAAATCGGGAAAACTTACCGATTCAGAGAAGTTTCCAACTCCAAAAGTGTACAGTGAGTTTTCTCAGCAACTCAAAGAAACAGTATCGAAATTTATTGAAGGCAAGGAAATCAAAGCCTGCGCCATAGCTATGCCAGGAGTGCTGGATAGAAAAAGTGGTGTTGCAAAGCATTTCGGTAATTTAGATTGGACAGATGTTCCAGTTGTTAACGACCTGTCTACGGTAGTTTCCGCCCCGATTTATCTAGAAAATGACGCCAAGCTCGCAGCCTTGGCCGCAGCTGATCAGGTAAAAGACCTTTACAAACGAGTCCTCTACATCACTGTCAGCACTGGAATCGGCTTAGGTTTAGTCGTTGACGGCAAGCTGGACTACTCCGTACATGATGCTGGCGGCCGTGGGATGATGTTTGAGCACGGCGGCAAAATTATGGCCTGGGAAGAGTTTGCAAGTGGCAAAGCAATTGTTGCAAAATTTGGCAAAAGAGCTAGCGACATAACAGATCCAGAAGATTGGTACATTATTGCCAGAAATCTAGCTGTCGGACTTATTGACCTGACTATCAGCTTGTCGCCTGAAGTCATAGTTTTCGGTGGTGGAGTCGGAGCGCACTTACCTAAGTATCAGCAACAGCTGCACACTGAAATGGAGATATACATGACTAAAATGATCGATCAATTGCCACAAATGTTGCAAGCAGAACATCCGGAGGAAGCGGTTGCATATGGTGGGTACCTGCTCTGCCAGCAAGCATGAAATTAGCAAATACTGTTAAAGAATTGACTAATAGCTACCCAAACATAAGCTTTATGTCTGGGGACACCTTCTACTATTCGCCAGCACAAAAAACTGTTTACTACAGCTCTGATGAGTCGGGTAAAGATGCTGTCTGGGCTCTTTTGCATGAAACAGGGCATGCGCTGAGGGAACATGAAAATTACTATTCTGATGTGCAGCTCTTATTATTCGAGGCAGATGCCTGGGAAGAAGCCTGCATAGTAGGGGCTAAATTAAAAATAGAGATTGACGAAGACTATATACAGGACAACTTGGACAGTTACCGCGACTGGATACACAAACGCAGCCTTTGTCCGAGCTGTGATCTCAGTAGCATCCAAGTAAATAACGACACTTACTCATGCGTGTTCTGTCACAAAAAATGGAAAGTATCCGAGGACCGCTTCTGTAGACCTTACCGAAAAGCCTTAATTTAAAAGCTTACTCGCCGCTATGACGCTCTAGTTGGCTAGATTTGTATCTGTTATTTAGCATAAAAGCTGATTTAAAGCTGATTTAACTCAGCTTTCGCTTTTATTCCCTTTGCGATTTTTTATCATATATGATATCGAGAACCCAGGATAGTAATGTCATAAGCTCAGCATAAGGTTTAGCGGGTGTCGCGCGAGCATTCTGAAGCAATACTGTCTAAATGTACTAAGACGCAAAAGAGACCTGGCGCGGCAAGCTAACTTGTCGGCATGGTCTCTTTTTGGAGGCTAGAGTTATCTAGGCTGATTTTTTAGTGCGACGAGAAATTCTTCCGCCTTTTGCACCTGCTGTGCGCGCTAGGTCACGATTAGCGAAGAATCCGCCAGTCTTTCCCTTTTTACCGCCAGCTGCGCCGATTTTTGCATAAAAATCAGCACCATATTTTGCTTTGTTACGTGCTGCAGCTTTTTGGCCGCCTGCTTTAGTTCCTGCCATGAGGATGACTCCTAATATATAGCCCTACAAGTAGTAGCTACTTTGTTAATAATATCTCCCACATTTACTCTCTCTACTAAAAACAAATAAAAACGAGGGTTCATCCTGTGGCCATTTCTGGCCACATTACCCTCGTTTTTTTATTTGTTTCTATTCGAAACTATAAGCATAATAACACGCTTTTGCTATTATGTCAACGTTTATGCTTAGATTTTACATGAACCATAGTGGCTGTGACATGATTGACCTTTCTGTTATTCGTTTATGCCTCTACATTTTACACGTTTTGGACAAAGTTTTTTATACCGACAGGCTCGTAAGTGCTTCATACAATACGTAAGCTGGCCATACTGCTGCCTGCAAAATTGCGTGCACGAATCCCCAAAAACCATCGTTACGTTCGACGAAATACACAAGCGCTCCGATGTACGCCATGAATAGCACGTATCCCCATGGAGCGTTATTTGTTACTTCAACCTTTTGTTTTTTTGCCATTACTTAGCCCTCCTTAATGCTTCCATTGTAACCTGGGAGTCAATTTTAGCCATTAGCAGGCTATCCTGATATGCTCAGGCTGTGTTATTAACGCCTTAAACTAGAGTGATGTGTGACGCTTTAATATTTCATCTTTGGCTAATTAAGCTGCTTAATCAGGGCGAATGACCATGATCTAATGTTTCTCTATAAGTTAGTCTGTGCCTGTCAGTCATAATGACTCCTTTTTGGAATTCACGACCTAATCGCTCGATCTCTAGTGGAACTAGAGCAAGACTTACATGATTCGCTTATTACCGTTTTATTTTTGTGTTTATTTGTATTTTTGTAAATACAAACTAATCATACCCCGAACAAAGATATTAGGTCAATTCTGCTTCTTACGCTACTGCATCATCTCGCGTATATGCTTCTATATCACCCGACAAAGGGCGGTAGTACATACTGCCAGGTAATCTGTTGCCTCCGTATGTAAATGAGTTTACAAGCGACCCAGCAGCTCGAACAAAAGCAGACTTATGACAGCGCCTCATGTCTCTGCGATCATGCAGTGCGACTACCTTTTCAGCTTCTTCTGCGCTTAGTCCTGGATAATATTCTACGCCTGCTTCAAGGTCTTGCAGGCCCTCTAACCTTTCTACCTCAGTAAGCATTACAGTGCCTATTTCAGTAGGTAAAAAGCGAGAAAGTACGGCATTTTCAGTGGTCAATATTCGAGCAAAAACGTCCACGAACTCACAGCGTGGGATAACAATTGGTTCTATCTCCAGCCTGATTGAAACATCAAGTCCGCCCATATTTAAAGTATAGACCCGCTGTCAAACCTACAGGGTGAAAGAAGTGGTTATGGGAGTGTAGTGAACGATAGGTCGTCTACGTAGAAGTAGTCACCTGCGTCAACGTCCTGGCCGTAAACAATAAATGCTAAATGATTTCCGTTCTGCTGTGCAGTAATTTCATTTGTAATGTTAACCCAATCAGTGCCTGTGGCAGTGTATGTTAGTTTTTTATCTGTAACTAACGACCACCCATAGGTCCATTCACGCAGGCGGAACACGATTTGCTGCCCGGCTTCTTGTGGCTTAACCCAGATTGATCCGTTATATGTCCTGCCCGCTTCTGTATTGGACACCATGTCCGGGCTGTCAGTAAACCCGCTCTTACGGTTGTTTGCTCCTGATAATCCCTCAACCTTTATTGAGCTTGTTCCTGTGTGTGCGGCTTCCTGGCTGCGCGTCACAGACACGACTGAAGTGCGGCCATATTTGCCGTACCAGCCACTTAGATCAGTTTCGATACTCGAGTTTGTTACAAGCTCGATGAGACTCGGCTGGACTATAACAGTATCGACATCAGTATCATCGCATTGACTGCTGTATTCGCTGCAAGAGTTATCGCTAGCAATCACGCTCAAACTTGCAGCTACTTGCTGACCTTCAGTTCCGCTATCTAGTTGAAGCGTTAAATCACTACTCCAGGTTGAGTTGCCGCTGACAGCAGAGACATCATAGGTGACTGATTGTCCGCTTACAGCACCGTCGCCACTATTAATGACTGAGGTGTTGGCTGGGATGGTAACGACTGCTTGGACACCTGCCGCTGTAATGTCTCCAACGTTCTGTATAGCTATGTTGTATGTCGATTGTTGGTTTACTTCTTGTTCATTAATACTGTTCGAAAGGTTTACTTGCAACGTCGCTGCTTCTTCAACTGGCGGCGGAGCGTTGTATTCATCGTCATCGCTTGAATCATCACAACCTACATCGTTTAGATCTACGAATCCGTCTCCATCGTTGTCGATTCCATCACTGCAAGCCGCTGCGGGCGGCGGACCAACTGACACTTCTTCATCCAGACAGCTTTGCGCAGCGCTAAGTGTGTCGCCGCGGCAATAACTGATAGTCTTTACTGTGCCGTTGAACTGATCGCTGTTCTTAGATTGCGATGGAAGTGGGTATTTATTACCAACGCTGAGGCTTGAAGACGAGCGGATGCTGCCTGTGTCGGGGATGGTAAAAGATTTAACCGATGTATTACCTGACTCAGTTATTGACGTAACCCTCATCTCCACAGTAGCGCTTGAACCGCTGTCAGGGGCTTTGACGCATTCGATACGATAGTCGTTGCCATCTTGCAGCTGCTCATTGCCGCGCAGAGCGTAGTTGCCTGATGGCGTGCTTAATCCTGCTATACGGCACTCTGGGTACACGTTGCCGCTGCGGCACTTACTAAGCTGCAGTTTAATCTGAGCTTTGTTGCTGCTAAAAAAGCCAATCTGACTAATGTTCTGCGAATCGCCAAAGCAAGTGCCAGGTGCTGGTCCTCGGTAAGAAATAATTGCTGCTGCACCAACCGCGTCAGATCCTGGAACATCTATCGTATAGCCACTTGGGTTGGCATAACCTACTGATTGGCTTGAGCTCAAATCGCCATTGAATACCGTACCGTTCGCGTTTGATGACCAGTCTCCTATTAAATTAAGATTTGCTGAGCTGTTGGTAGCTGCACTATTAGCGACGCTGCTGCCCGCAGAACGCATATCGTATGTAAACAGACTATCGCTGCTGGCTGCCGATACACTTAATGGTGCAGCTGGCGACAAAGCCATCACTGCTCCTGCAACAAGCAATAATGCCTGCTTCAATTTAGATAGTAATACATGATTTCTCATTTGCGCGCCTTCTCCCTACTCTTACTAAAGTTATAAATAGCTATAAACCCTGACCCATACAGCCACCACGCTGCTAGAGTTGACTTAGCTTACTATTACTAGCATAGCACCGAGAGTTGAAATACTTATCAAATCGTCGTAAAACCTACAAACAAAAAGAACCCTTGCGGGCTCTGGTTTGCATAGCATCTTTCGACGCTATAAGTATATTATAGCACAAGCACTTCCCTTTTTAAACTTTTTATGTTATGATATATAATATGAGTAATATAAGAAGTATCTTTTTTAGAGGAGTTGTCGGTGCCTCAAGAGGCGCTGGTCTAGAGCTACAACAACTGGATCATATAGCCACTCCTGCGGTAGCTTCTATGGAGCTACACGACCAGGCTGAAGAAGAAGTCGCTGGTACGCCGCATATTGTTGAGTTCACTCTTAACCGAGCTATGAGACGTGAAATCGGAGGCAAAGCCCTTACGGGGACTCTTTCCGCTCCAGAAGGTTCCGCTTCTAAAGAACAAGAGAACCGGATTAATGATGCTTATGACCTAGTTGGTCATCGTGCAAGATCAACTCAAAGAACCCTCTTCTAAATAAATCAATTAACCTTTTCTATATAAACAAAAAGAACCCTGGCGGGTTCTTGGTTGCATAGGTTTCTTTCAGAGAGCTTAATAACCTTTAACTTGTACTATTGTGTATAATCGATTCATGGCGACTATTCAGCAAGTTTTTGGATTAACTGCAACGGCGGATATAACTGAGGATATGGGTGGTAGGACCGAAAATTATTGGAGAGTGGATTCTTCTCGTTTCCCTAGATAGTTCAATTTCTTCTCGACCAAGAGCCTGCGCCTGAGAGAGCAAAACTTATAGGACGTGATGAGGGCCATTATGGTGTCTGCTTGTCAGAAATAGATGCTTCAAATCCATCAGTTTCTGATTTTGGAGGTGCTCTTATAGAATTAACAACGCGAATGCCTGCTGATGCAGTGCTTGTTGTCGGTATTGATGGTTTTGATGAACCACGCACAAATGCATACATGAGAATGCCACTTGCGCCATTTCGAGGAGAGGAACCATACAATGTTAATGATTCTGACGGACTTTTGGGTGTAACTCATGTCAGGGATAACCCACCAGACTGGTTGGCTCAGCCAGCTGTAGAATAAACTAAAGCTCTCTATCCATAAACAAAAAGAACCCTGGAGGGCTCTTGGTTGCATAGCTATCTTTCGATGACTATAATTACATTATAGCACAAGCACTTCCCTTTGTCAAGTTTTATGATGCAATATTATATTTGCGAACCATTAGAAGTTTCTTTACTTTAACAAAAAGGTATAATTTAAAGCATGGAAGACATGTCCGAGCTTGACCAAAGATACTTCGTAGATGAAGACACTTTTAATTGTCCTTTCTGTAGACGGAGAAATATTCCGTACTTTGTTAAAAGTCGAGGTACTTTTAATTGGACAAGGGAGAAATCCTGTTTTTACTTCACTGCAAAGTGTTCGTATTGTGACAGGCGAACTTTTCACTTAACCTTTGAAGAAGATTTAATTTCGACCTATTTTAGTAGCACTCGCTACAAAGTGCAACTGGAAGAAGGAGTTTTAATGGACAGTCTTATTATATATAGCAGACCAACCTCCTTCTTTACTCTCGATAGTGCAATTAACGAAACTGTACGCACTCATATTTCTGAAGCAGAGCAAGCACTTCAGTTCAATCTACTAACAGGCTCATCAGCGTCTTTGAGGAAAGCAATATACACATTATTAAAAAATGAGAAATGTATAGTAATTAATGAAAAAACTAATCGTACTGACTACTCTGCTAGTTTAAGAGAATTAAAAGCGAAGTTTTCTTCAGTAGATGCTACCCTTTTTGACGCATTAAGCCACGTACAAGGACTTACCAGCGACAATGTACACGAGGATGCGTGGGAATCATGGGATACAACCAACCTAAAATTCCTTATCGAACTTTCGAAATCTATGTTGACCGAAATGTACGTCGTTCCAAATGTCCGTGCAACTCGACTTAAACAACTCGAGGAACTTCGAAAAGAAGCTCAGAAAAAAATTGTTAAGACAGCTTCAGGCAAGAATTCAAATACTCCAAACTAATATCGTGTTCAGTTGTTCTAAATACAGAACAATAGTCTGCGGCCGTCGGACTTGTTCCGCGGTAAGCAGATTTAGCTAAGGGGGAGAATCCCCAGAGAAAAACAACACCATGTTTTTCCCTGCGGCTAAAGAGGGGGCCTGCCCCTTCTTTACTGGAAGCCTACAAAAAAGGCGGGCAAAATAAAAAGCCCCCTTTCGGAGGCTTCCTATAAAAACCGGCGCCGTGCTATTTTCCCACTTTCGCAGTATAGTCACCGCTATAGGGCTTAACTTCTGTGTTCGGGATGGGAACAGGTG
>CAYGOR010000040.1:0-7707 GCA_964351635.1 uncultured Candidatus Saccharibacteria bacterium | reverse complement strand
CTCACATCTGGCATTAATATGCGCAGGTGCTCCGGTCTTGCAAAAGTCCACAGGACTTTCTCACTACTGAGCTACACCCCTTCACTGCCAAAGTATCGACATTATACCTAAGAGACGCCTTCATTGGTACTGTTAGTTTTACTCTAGTATGAAACTGTAATTATGACTGTATACTTATAGTAATGAAAACAGCTATCGTCATAACTACGCTATTCTTCATTCTGGTTATCGGAGGCTCCGCAGGCTATGTGCTTATGCAATCGAACGATGACCCACAAGTCTCAGAATCCGCAGACATTACTCCAAAAACCTCCGATTCTAAAGTAAACGGCACTTCGCAAACGGAATCGCAATTGCAGATTCAAGGTCAGCAATCGCAACCTCAGCCTACATTGCCGACACCTGATCAATTCAGCGTTTATGAAGAGCATAGGAACAGTGATTCGGTCTTATACATCGACAAGCGGTTGGGGCCAGGCAAACAAGCTAACACAGGCGACACGGTCGCGGTCGTCTATTCAGGCTATTTGACTAGCGGTAAGCTGTTTGATCAAACAATAGCAAACGAGAATAACCAATTAGAACCGTTTGTATTTACTATCGGTAGCGGTCAGGTAATTTCGGGTTGGGATCAGGGAATTTCAGGCATGAAAGTAGGCGGCCAACGTAGGCTAGTAATTCCCCCTCAGTTTGGGTATGGCAGCGAAGAGCAAGATTCAATACCGGCGGATTCTCTACTGATATTCGACGTCGAACTGGTCGCGATTAACGGAGAAAGTTAAGAAATGCAGCTCATTCTAGCTTCGCAGTCACCGAGACGGAGGTTCATCTTAGAAGAGATGGGCCTAAAATTTAAGACAATTCCTAGCGACTATGATGAAAAATTCGATCAGTCAAAACCAGCCAGCGATGTAGCTATGGAGTTGGCGCTCGGCAAGGCGCAAGCGGTAGCAAACGATAATCCGGATGCCGTGGTGATTGGCTCGGATACTATTGTAGTTCTCGATAATACCCAGCTGGGTAAGCCGGCAGATGCCCCTGAGGCTAGAAAAATGCTCAAAGCTTACCGAAACCGCTCACACCAGGTCATTACAGGAGTAGCTGTCATCTACAAGTCGCATTCAATGGAATATGTAGATTTCGACATTGCAGAGGTGCATTTTGATGATTTGCCTGATAGCGCCATTGAAGAATATATAGCAACCAACAACCCATTCGATAAAGCTGGCGCCTACGCCATCCAGCATCCCTTAATACGGCCGCATATTCTAAAGATGGAAGGCCGCGCTGACACTACCATTGGATTACCGACCCATGTTTTGTGCAAGCTACTTGATAAATTCGGTATTAAATCTAAGCAATTAGATATGCATGATGAAAAGCTGTTAAAGAAAATAGGATTTTTTGACTAGCTGCAGCTCAAGATCCTGCTATTGGGATTCCAGTGTTGACATTTTGCCGTCCAACTATGTCATAGGCAGCTGCTGAGCCATCGGCCTGTGTAATATCATGCTCGAACCCTAGCTCTTCAACTCCATAGGGGAACTCTAGGTCCATTCCACACTTTTCTAGAATAGCTAGTGCAGTGAGTGATCGAGGATGTGCGTCCGAACCTCCTGATGGTCTCATATTGATAACCTGAGCATGAGTCCCAAACGTAATGCCCTGATTATCGACCCTTCTCATGACTTCAGCTATAACTAAGGTTGCTATTACTGGATGTTCAAACTCAAATATTCGCTCTCTGACTGCTAAGCGTGCTAATCGTTCTTGTTCTATCTTATTCATGTTTGTTTTGCCTTTTTTAAGCTAGTTTTATTATACTCCCTAATGCAAGTGATTTTTATCACCATTAGCTCTTTGATTTTCGGTTGACTTGGCGGTAGATTGCGGGTGTATACTAGGCCTAAGTTATGTAAGGGCTTCCATATCGGATTCCTCCTTACAAACTCTATTACGCATCTGTAGCCGGGACTCTCGCAATCAATTAAGAGCCTGCCTACCTCTACGATCTACAAGAGACTATAAACAAGAAGCAAATCATAGGGCACGCTTCAGGTGTTTGTCTCAATCTTATATAAAGCCCGGCTTATTTTAAACATGTGGAGGAAATAGCATGCGTATTTACTATTTTGGGGAACTAATTGAAGTAGACGGCAAGAAAGTCGAAAAAGAAACAAAAATTCAGCAAACGAAGCTAGAGTTCGAGACAGTTAAACCAGCAGAAAAGCCAGGGATGTCATCAGTTGGTGAATTATTAAAAGACATTGATCTGAACCTTGATATCTATCGTCCATTGCGTCTGCAGGGTCAGGCATGAGGCCTGGACTAAATGAACCAGTAGCGGTTTTGTCCATTTACTCTGAAAAGAAAAAAATATTCAAGCCAGCGATATTGACCTGGAAAAACATCGATTATCGCCTGGGTAAGATTGATTTCTATCACAAGACAAAGAAAGGCGCGACTACCCTGCACCATTTTTCTCTGGCCGATAAAGAAGAATCTATTTACGTGAAGCTAGTATTTGATGCTAATTCGCTGAACTGGACGCTGGAGGAATACCAGTTCGCAGGCAGTAGCGACGTAAACTACGCCGCCTCGGGAGGTGTCACAGAGTTTAGGTAGTCTCTCAAGTATTCAGCGCTCGCCTCGCCAAAGTTATTCAGGAGGTTAGGCTGATCAGATGCAAGCTGAAGATAGTCACGATGAATTAGCCAGTCTGGATCTTCTGCTGGACCACTCCTCACCACGTACTCCATGCCTTGTTTCTCGGCTTGACGCATGACCTCCCTGCTCTTAGAGCTGCTTAACTCATAGCCGTTTCTTATAAGCGAAGCTACAAGTCGTGTTACTGCTCCTTGTCTCACTTCGCCAATCTCCATGAGGTGACTTCTTAGATCGTCCATATGCACGTATGGATTTACAGATTCTTCATCTATTGTTCTGACGGACAGCTCAGCTACACCCAATACTGCACTCGCACTGTTGACGTAGGTTACAAGTGATTTTAGTAGTTCTTCGTCGCCTCGGATGTTTATCTCTAGATTAGCCATCAAAGTCCCAATTTCTTTAACTATACTATAACAAATTATGAATATAAAGTCAATATATCAGCAAAAACAACCCTTTTTGGGTCATACTTTTTGGCCTAACGGCCAAGGGTGTCCTGTTTCGACGGACAAACGACCATCATTTTTGGCGTCAAAAATAATGGAGAAAAACCGCCCGCCACTAGCGAAACATCTCGTGGAGCTACTGGAAAACACTCGCGCAGCAGGACGCAGAGCGCCGAAAATGGTTTTTAGCTGCTTATTTTCGGTTAGGCTGCCGCTTTACTCGAGCATTTTCTCACTAGCCCCAAAGAGTTTCACTAGAGCGGGAATGGTGCAGGCGAAGCACTTGCAGCCAGTAGCTATACGGCCGCAAATCTGCAATCTACGCCTGCCTTGCTCTGAAAAAACAGCTTCTCTCACGCTAAAAATAGACGAGTCATTCCCGAGGACCAGTCAGCAACAAGTAAATAAAGTAACCGTTGCTGACCGCTTGCGTCCCGCAGGGACGACTATTTTTAGCATGAGAGTGAGCTTGTTTTATCAGTGGCGAGTCGCTTTTTGGCTTCCGTTTTTGTCGACACAAAAATGGATGGCTGGGTGCAGGGCGGCACAGCCCGCTTATGGTGCTTTCTTATGAACCAAGATAAATTACTGCTCAACAAAGCCCTGCCCTACGTCATGCACATAGACCTCAATAGTTGCTTTGCGATTATTGAGCAACAGGCAAACAGACTACTACGGGGGCGTCCGGTAGCTGTTCCAGCTTATGACACGCCCCGTGGAATGGTCATAGCTAGTAGCTACGAAGCAAAGGCAAAAGGAATAAAACTAGGCGTTAACGTTCAGCAAGCTCGCCAAATAGACCCGCGAGTGGTAATCCTCACGCCTGACCCTGCAAAATATCGAGAAGCACACCGACTATTTAAGAAAGTGCTCTTAGCCTACACCCCCGATGTCCACCCTAAGAGTATTGATGAGTTCGTGCTTGATTTTGAATCATCATTAATGCTGAAAAAGAGGTTTGCTGAACGATCAGCCAAAAGCACCGACGCTCCGCGTAAAATCCATAATCGACTAATGAGAGATATCGCGCTTGAGATAAAGCGTGACATAGCCGAGTCTCTGGGCGAGTATGTAACTGTTAATATCGGTATTAGTACCAATCGGTTTCTAGCTAAATATGCAGCGGGTTTCGGCAAGCCCGATGGGATGCTGCTTATAGATCACGCTAATCTGCGAGATAGCTACCGCGGAATGAGCTTAGTCGATCTGCCTGGGATTAATTTGCGCTACAAAGCTAGGCTAAGGGCGGCCGAGATATACACCCCACTAGATTTTTTGGACGCGGATATGACATTGCTGAGAAAAAGAGTCTTCAAGAGTATTAATGGCTATCATTGGTATCGACGCTTAAAGGGTTATGAAGCGGACGCAATTGAATTTCAGCGGCGCAGCATCGGCCATCAATACGCTCTTAGTGATAAAACTACCGATATGGAAAAGTTGGAGCGACTTCTCATAAAGCTGTGTGAGAAAACAGGTAGAAGACTTCGGCGTAACGACTATTGCGCTACTGGTATCCATCTCTACTTAGGCTTTGAGAGTAGTATGCCCCACATGGACGGCCCTGCTGCATTTGACAATATGCCTAATATTCGCAGCTGGTCTCATGGAGAGAAAGTCTATCATCGACTGTATTCGACTCCAGACATATATGATGCAGCAAAGCGGCTACTGCGTAGTGCTGAAATACCCAGTAGAATTAAAATAATGTCGGTTCATGTCTTTGGGCTTGAGCCGTGGACTCCTGAGCAACTGAATTTATTTCAGACGCAAAAGCTGGATAAAAAGGCTTCGCCAGGTGATAAAACAGCTCTCGAGCGTACTCTGCGTTCAGTTGACGCCCAAAAACGCGTCTCTGACGCTGTCGATGCTATAAATGATCGCTATGGCGAGTTCGTCGTTGTGCCTGGAGCAATGACAGAAATGTCAGGAACCATATTAGACCGCATCGCCTTCGGGCAGGTTCATGATATGTGATGAAAGTCTAAGCCGATTTCTAAGAGTTTTTAGCGGCGCGTTTACGTTTGTTATGGTCTAGCTCTTTTTTACGAAGCCGAAGATTCTTTGGAGTAACCTCAAGCAGCTCGTCGTTCTCTATGAAGTCGAGGCACTGCTCAAGGCTGAACTTAGTAGCTGGGGTTAGCTGCACCACACCGTCAGAGGATGAGCTTCGCATGTTTGTTAGGTGTTTTTCCTTACAAACGTTAACTTCCAGGTCATCTTGGCGCTGATTTAAACCAACAATTTGGCCTGCATAGACTGTTTCGGTGGCTCCAACGTAGAGTGTGCCTCGGTCTTCAGCGTTTTGCAGGGCGTAGGGAGTCGCTACACCGCTTTCCCAGGCAATCAATGCGCCATTACGAATCTGATTTAATGCAGCACCCAACGGCGCGTATGAATCAAGTAGCGTGTTCATGATAATAGTTCCTTTAGTTGCGGTCAGCAAAGTATTACGCGCACCCAGCAACGCTCTGGTCGGAATTTTATATATAAGTTCGGTTACGCCTTTGTTCGAATTGTTTTGAGCAATCAGCTCAGCCTTACGCTTACCTAACTCCATCTGCACAGCTCCAACGTGTTCGGCCGGCACTTCGACTGTTAGCTCTTCAACTGGTTCTTGCTCAGCTCCGTCAACAAGTTTAGTGACTACCTGCGGGCGTCCTACTTCAAATTCGAATCCTTCACGCCGCATTGTTTCTATAAGTACTGATAAATGCAACTCTCCTCTACCTGCCACAAGAAATCCAATTCCTTGTTCTTCAATTTCTAGCCCTACATTGGTCTCGAGTTCTTTTCGCAGCCGATCGCCAATTTGGCGTGATGTATTAAATTCTGCCTCTTTACCCTTCATAGGCGAAGTATTTGGACCTAAGTAAATCTTTAAAGTTGGCGCTTCAACCTCAATTCGCGGTAAGGCCTCAGGGCTTTCAGCATCAGCAATAGTATCGCCAATCTTAGCGTCTGCAATTCCAGTTACGGACACAATATCGCCAGCAACTGCTTCGTCGACCTCAATGAACGCTAATCCTATTGTTCGGTAGATTCGGTCAATCTTAGCATTCTTATTTACATCTTCTCCGCACAGAACTACGGCATCTTTCTTTTTGAGCGAACCGCGTTCCACTCGTCCGACAGCATATTTCCCTTGGAATGAATCATACCTTAGAGATGACACTAGTAGTTGGAGCGTTCCGTCTGAATCAACATCAGGCGCTGATACGTCGTTTGTTATAGAATCAAAGATGACCGACAAATCTGCGTCCTCTTCTGGATTATCAGGTACAGACTTCCAAGCTTTGGCATCTCGCCCAATCGCAAAGTAGACAGGATAATGCAGCTGATCCTCATTGACTGCAAGCTCTAAGAACAGATCAGAAAGTTCATCTTCAACTTCAGCTATCCGTTTAGCTGGCTTATCAATTTTGTTAATCACTACAATTGGTTTTAGACCTAATTCGAGAGCTTTCTTAAGCACGAATTTCGTCTGTGGCATTGGCCCTTCCTGAGCATCAACCACGAGTATGCAGCCGTCGGCCATGCGCAAAGTTCTTTCAACTTCACCTGAAAAATCAGCGTGACCTGGTGTATCAATGATATTTATCCTATACCCATCATGATCTACGGCAGTAATTTTCGCAGTTATCGTGATGCCGCGTTCTTTCTCTTGATCTCCAGAGTCCATAATCAGCTCTTGAGCCATTTCAGCTTGGTTATCTCTGAAAGTATTGGACTGCTTTAATAAACCGTCCACAAGAGTTGTTTTGCCGTGGTCGACGTGTGCGATAATCGCTATGTTACGTATTTTTGATGAGATTGTCATATCAATAAAAAACTGGCTTCCAGACCGCTATTGCTGCTGGTAGCCAGTGTTAATTAGCCCTTGCGTGGTTTAACTTCGTTGCGTCCTAAGTTCTTCTTAGTCTCTACATACCAAGTGTGCTTACGTAGCACTGGGTTATATTTTCGCAATCGAAGTTTGTCGGGAGTGTTCATCGTGTTCTTCTTTGTGTAGTAATGACGATGTCCAGACTCTTCACAGACGAGTCCAATTATCTTTCGTTTATCAGTTTTCTTTGCCATAGACGCTTAATTCTAACAGATTAGGTTGTATTTATCAATAGGTTAATGGAGCCCCGATCGAGGATTGAACTCGAGACCTCATCCTTACCATGGATGCGCTCTACCACTGAGCTATCGGGGCGGGATATTCAAAAAATAAAATGGAGCCACCTGTCGGATAATTCCATAAATTTCGCCCGTCTGACAGCATGCTGTCTGGGGAAATTTCGAACCTTTCTTCGCTTCTCATCCGCCACGTAGGCTCTTGGAGCCACCTGTCGGATTCGAACCGACGACCCTCTGTTTACAAAACAGATGCTCTAACCAACTGAGCTAAGGTGGCACACTATTAAATTTGAATTATTGTTAATTAACGATTCTACACCACTATATCTAGTTGGTTAGAGCAAATGCAATATGTGATTCGCTGATGGCTCTCCAACTGAGCTAAGGTGGCACACATGCTATTTTAACAAATTTGGTGCAGGGTGTAGGATTCGAACCTACGAAGGCATAAGCCAACAGATTTACA
>CAYGOR010000039.1:0-7892 GCA_964351635.1 uncultured Candidatus Saccharibacteria bacterium | reverse complement strand
AGTTGTAAGCAGAGCGCACAACTTGATTTAAGCCTGGCTCTTTTTGGCCGTAGCTCTCTAACATTTCTGCGCGGTCATTATCGTCTAGACCTCGTAGTTCGTCTTCTAATTTGGCGCTCACGAAAACAGCAGGAGCAGGGGAGACAAGTTCTCTAAGCTCAGCTTGTTTGGCGTCATTTTCTAGGTCATCTTCATCGATATTGAACAGGTATAAAATTGGCTTCGCTGTCATTAGATGTAAGTCGGATAGATGTTCATAGTATTGTTCAGTTAGCTCTTTGTCTTTCCAGAGTGGGGTTCCGTCATCTAGCAGGTTTTTAATTTTATCCAGTAGATCGCTAACAGGCTTGAGTTTTGGATTTGCCCGCGCCTCTTTCGCTATGCGGGGCAAGCGTTTTTCAATGGTTTGCAGATCAGCAAGGACAAGTTCAGTGATAATCACATCTATGTCATGGGATGGGTTTTTAGAGGAGTCGCTTCTTAGAACGTCGCCTGATTCGAAGGCGCGGACAACTTGGACGATCGCATTGCAAGATCGAATGTGGCTTAAGAATTGGTTGCCTAATCCTTCGCCTTTGCTTGCTCCTGCAACTAGCCCTGCGATATCTACGAAAGTTACGGTTGCTGGAATAATTTTCTGAGAGCCGTATATTTCAGCTAGTTTGCCGAGCCTATCATCAGGGACAGGGACTATACCAGTGTTAGGCTCGATGGTCGCAAAAGGATAATTAGCAGCCAAAATGCTACTATCAGTCAACGCGTTAAAGAGGGTGCTCTTGCCGACATTCGGCAGCCCTACGATTCCTATTTCTAAAGCCATTGCTTAATTCTAACAGAAGTATGTCGCTGCAACACTAAACATCACAAGTATTTTGCACTGAGTTTGACTAAATAGCCACTATTTTGTTTAGAGAAGTTTTTATGATAATATGAAGCTAACAAAGGCAACATAAAACTCAAGATAAAGGATAGTAATGACAGGAACGAATAATATTGAAATTGGAACAGACAGAGACAGTGGTTCGATTTCTCGGCGAACGCTGGCAGAGGTGGCGTTAGTGGCAGGACTTGTAGCTCCTGGACTCGTTGCTTTGGCGCTGACAGATGACCCTGCTAGATCAGTGCAATGTGCAACCGTTGTGGCCATTGACGACAACCGGCCTTGTTAGCTGATATCTAGCTTATGGTTATCCACTGGTGAGGATAACGGACTTCTTAGCTGTGGAAAGTGTTGCAGTATTGTTGGTTTTGTGCTATAATGTAGCAACACAAAAGTAATAGGTGGGCTATACTTGTTAAGTGCAGGGCGTTTATTATTAACCAACCGGAAAACATTACATGGGAAACCAACCGACGCAAACACCAGAAATCAAAAGAGGCATTCTAGCTTCAGTTGAACGAGCTCTTGGACTAAAAAATGATACCGAAAGAATAGAAGCGCCAAAAAAGAAACGCGTTCATAAGGTTCATAGGGCCACGGGGATTCTGGCAGCGATAACAATGGCGCTTGGCATGTCACCGGATGTTTCCGTAGCAGAAAATGACGATACTCCTCCTGTTAAAGCTGGTGAAAAAGTTTGTTATGGGACTGAATATGCAGAAGCAGGAGATTTTTCTTTCCAAAACGTCACAGACATTCAAATTGAAACAGGTAATTACTCATTTTCTAATCTTCACCCAGTATCTACACCAGATTCGCAACGCCTTTCTAGCTCACTAACCAATACAACACCGGGAGGCGTGAACCCTAATACTGGATTAGTGTTGGCAGAAGAACTCGAATCAGGAGAGCCAGGTAGCTGTGTGTCAGTTCTTAAAGATTCACATATTGCAGTCGACGAGCTGGCGTCAATAGACGGTGATTATGTAGAGGGCGGTGTACCGAAACGAGTTCTTGATACTCGCGATCCTGATGGCCCAACCAGTGGCCAACCTGTTAAAGCTGGTGAAAAAGTTTGTTATGGGACTGAATATGCAGAAGCAGGAGATTTTTCTTTCCAAAACGTCACAGACATTCAAATTGAAACAGGTAATTACTCATTTTCTAATCTTCACCCAGTATCTACACCAGATTCGCAACGCCTTTCTAGCTCACTAACCAATACAACACCGGGAGGCGTGAACCCTAATACCGGATTAGTAAGGCTAGAAGCTGATGATTTCGGTGAGATACTCGGTTGTGTTTCGTCGCTTGCCGACTCGCATGTCGCGGTAGACCAGTTGGCTACTATCGATGGGTCAATAGTTAAAGGTGGAACTCCGGTTCGGCTGGAGGATACAAGATATGACGACATCGAGGAGCCGCTTCCGGGAGAGCAGGGAGTGACCGTTAGTGTCTATTGCAATGCCCAGTCTGTTGGTGATGGTGTTCAGGAAAAGCAGGTGAGAGTATCCATAGCAGAAAACGAAGATATATACGACCGTTTCGGGGGTGGAATGCTTCAAGAAGGTGAACTCCAGGATTATTCTAGTAGCGTAGATGTGGCCTTTGAGGACGGTTCAGTTGCATCAAGGCCTTTTGAGGCATATTACGATTCCACTAATCCATCTGGCTCTTTTGGCTTTAGTTATATCCACTCTGCGAATGATAAAGAGTCTCCCAGTGGGGCTACGGATCAACCAGATCCGATAGGCTTCGATATACAGGCCACCCTAAAAAATGGCAATAAACTTCGCAAAGTAGTAACTGGTTTAGATTTTAAGACCTGTAATGAATACAACCCAGGTGAGGCACAGCCTCAGGTGATCGTTAACTTCGAATTCTAGCCCTAAATAGAAAACATTATTCTGAGGTTAATTCGAACGCGACTGTCCAATAGACTTTAGAGTAATTGCATTCGCCCCATATAGCTTGTATGATTTAATCATCATGCTCTTGCTTATAAAAAGTAGACGCAGAGTTGCGTTGTTGGTGACCGTTGCTGTATTAGCGTTAGCCGCATCTATTGCAGTGGTTATTAATCGCGAGCAACACAATTCTAGACAGAATGTTGGGCTGGAAGATTCAACGCCTGAAACAGTCGTAGTCGCCATAATGGACAGGCGGTACGAGGACTCAAATGAAAAATATAACGAAGCTAATACTTCTATAGACAAGTTTAATGCTCTTTTGGAATTAAGTACCTTATCTTTGGAGCGGGGAGAACTCACCGAAGCTCTTGACTACTCAATAGAAGCCAGTGCATTGCCTGATCTATCATCTGACTATAAGTACGTTTCGTTACTAAACGAAATAAAAATCTACATGATATTGGAAGACTATGACAATGCTAGTGGAAAGCTCTCGGAATTAAGTGATATAGAAAGCAGTTTTAATCAAGAAACTTTAGATTATCTTGACAAAGTCGAGGTAGCTATCGGTGAAAGAACAGAATTTCCCGAAATTGTATCTTGCGCAGACTATAATAATGATGGTGAATGTGTTCAATGAAAATTAATATCTTAGCTAATTTTAAAAAAGTTTTTATTACTGCTTTATTCGTGGGAGGTTTGGCTATTCTTTTCACTGGAAATGCGGAGGCAGTGGGAACCCCGTCAAACAGGATGCCGGATCCAGATTACGTAACCAACTATCAAAACTTTGGCGATCCTTCTATCGGGGATAATCTCTACCTCTCTGTAGGATATGGCGAGCACATTAGTGGTGAAACTGTCACTGAAATATATACAACTGGGGGAACAGTTAATTTGGTGGTTGAAGAAGCGACCGCTTGTTTTCGTAGTCAGCCGGGTGGTGGGTCCGGGACGGTCGACATAAGAGCTTCCGGTAAGGCGTGGCCAGGTAATTTTGATACAACCTATACGGTATATGATAATAATAACAATTTTGTAACTAGCATTGTTGCGGAAGCAACTTGCACAAATGTGGACAGACTAATCACTTTTAATGGCACGCCGAACGGAAAGTATCGGCTGGAGGCTTCTGTTATTAATTCAAATCAATCCGGGGAGAATTTGTACAAATTAGTTGTCAATAGCCCAAACAAGCTTGGTATCGGACCCAGAACACATGGAGGTTTTTCTATTACGAATAGAGATTTGCCCTACGGGTATAATTCGTCGTACGGAGTTTATTTTGCTACTCCATGTGTAGGTAGCACAATTGGATCGGGAGGGCTTACTTTTTATGACGCAGATGCATATCCAGCCAACCCATCTGGATATCAGAGCATATCGCCATATCCTAACCTAACAGTAGTATTGTCTACTAGGGTGCAGGGCGCAGAAAACGATGGTGATCCAAGTAATGATAGCTGGGTGCAGATTGGCAGCGTGAACCTCACAGGGGGTAATAGACAGCCTGACATCATGCCTGGAGTAAACTTTCCTCCAGGACAAGAGTACCAACTACAAATATTTGGATTAAGTCGTCCTAACGCATTAGAAATTCTTCTAAATTCAGGATTTTCACAAGAAAACGTGGGTAGACCATGCAATGTTGGAAATGATGACCCCATAGGCTATGCGGATTCTTGTATTTTATCTGGCAGCACGACGATTATTTATGGCTGGGGCTATGACGATAATGCGGCTGCAAATGATGGTAGGCCACAGATAGTTACTCGGCTGAACGGAGCTAATGCTCGCACTCTCAACACCACGTATTCTTATCGCAATAACGAGATAAATGGCTATCTGACTGGAAGCGGTTATGGCACTAATGCCAGGGACAATAGATATGGGTTCAGGGTGAGCTACACCGGACTTACGAGAGGGACTACCTATAACTTAAGCGGCACAGTTGTTAATACGGGCGGCGGCAGTAATCAAGCGCTCGGTATCCATACCGATGCAGCACCGCCACCAAATCCAGTAGCTGGAAGTCACGGTTTCCCAGGTAGCCGTATACCAGATGCTTGTTTGCCGGATGCTCCTCCGACGGGCTGGAATTATCAGCATAGAGCCTTTAGCTTAAACCGGTCATCTCCAGTAAGCCCTGGACAGTCGATAACTGCGAGCGGTTATGTCAGAAATATAGGAACGGGTAGAGGCGATAACTATTCGTATTGGATTGAATACCAAATTGATGGCGGTGCGTGGAGTGGGGTAGGAACACGTTATGGTAACAGGACAGCATTAAATAACGGTCAAAATTCACCGACTTTCTCCCGTACCTACAATGGAACCTCAGCACTTGCGCACAACACGGAGGTATGTTTAAGGGCGGCATTTGACCCATCGGGTGGTCAGTCTACCCCTACTTTGACAGTTACCAGCGGGGTTGAATATTCAAATCCTGGTTGCGTTACTATTCAGCGTCTAACCGTGAGGTGTGAAGACAGCGGAATAACTTTTAGCCCGGCTTCGCCGATAGATGTGGGTACAAACTTCACTTCTAGAGTGCAAATCAACAATCCGAATTCTTATAATGTCGGAGGCATAAGCGCTAGCTACGCCATAACAGGAGCTGGTGTGGATGGCTCTGGTCTGTCCGGCATTGGCAATGGAGGGCCAAATTCTCTTGGGGCAGGAGGCAACGGCGCATTTAATAGTGGCGGTATACGAGTTAATACAGTTGGAACGTATACAATCACCTGGACCATCACCAGCAACAATGGCACCGATCCATGTAGAACTACTTTTGAGACAACCTTCTCGATGCCAGAGTGTAGCGCGACATTGCCAAATATCGAGACGGGGCAGACCAATAGGCCGACGTTTACATTGACTAATCGCTCGTCAATTCCACTTCAGGTTACATCAGCTAGCTATGAAATTGATCGCAGCGGAGGCGGCACTAGTTTGTCAGGGAACTTTAATACCGGATTTTCTCCTCCTGTGAGTGCAGGCAACAATCAGCAGTCTACATACCCGAACTATCCTCCTGCCGCAGAGCTTGCGCCGTTCACAGACGCTGGAGTTTATACGCTAACTTGGCCAACAATCAACTTTACCGCGGGTGGCCAAAGCTACAGCATCAGCGGATGCGGCCCTGCCGTTGGCGATGTGTCCGATAGGCCGTATGTAAGGTTTTACGGCAATGATGTTGTGACTTGTGGGACTGGCAATAGTGCGAATATTAATGTAAATATGAGCTATGACGGCGCTGAGAATTTCGCAAATCACAGAGGAAGCGCTTCGCAATTAGCGGTTATGGCCGCAGGCATAAACGGAGCTCCTATCAGCGGAACATCGCCGCAGCAAGGGCTACTCCCAGGAGCTTTAACCGACAGAGGTAATTTATCGGCCTTAGCGTTCGCTAATACTGGTGGTGTGACGACAAATAACTTTACATTTGGTGGAGAGTTTAGCGGTAATGTCTGTGGACGATCAATCCAAGATGAATATAACCGAGTGGTATCAGGGCTAACTGGTTATGCAGACACCCAGATAAATCTGAATTCTGTTGACGGAAGGGTGCTAATTAACGGGGATACTAGAATTAGTGGTACCAACTTAAATAATCGCAACATAGTAATGGCTGTTGACGGTGACGTAAACATTGAGAATGATATAACAATCAGCAACACTGGTTGGGACGTTGACACTATTCCTTCGTTCGTGCTCTACGTAGATGGTGATGTATTCATTAATAATAATGTCGAGCAAGTACACGGCAATATCGTAGCTACAGGCGATATCTACACTTGTAGTGATGACTTTAACTCTTACTTAAGTAACCCAGAAGATATTGAGGATGATTGTACCAACCAGCTAATCATAGAAGGAAGCTTGCGCGCGGGCGGGAACGTGCATTTCCACCGTATAAACGGCAGCGTACTCGAGGGTAGTTCTTATGAAGCTCATGCATCAGGCTCGATTGCAGAATCAATCAGATTCAATCCAGAGATATATATTATTGACGACGGAGCAGGTATGCCTGCTATTGGTGGGCAGCCTGCCTATGACTCAATAATTGCTCGCCCTCCAAGCTTCTAGATAACTTCTGTAAAAAATAGTAGCTCTAGATAAGCATATGCTTTATAATACCGATTAATTGATCATGGGCATGCTATCTACCTCTATCGACTTTTTCGGCCTGGACATTGATACATCAGCATTGAGGGTGGTTCAATTGAAGGGTGGCAGAACTAAAACCCTTGCTCGCTATGGGTCATTAGACATAGATCCGAAAATTATCCGCAGCGATTCAGGAGCAGATAAGCAGAAACTCTCTGATGCAATTATGCAGGTTATTGGCGAGGCAAAGATAACGACTCCGAATGTGGCAGTCGGTTTGCCTGCACAGAAGACGTTTATGGCGGTTGTGGACATCGATCGACTGAGTCCTAAAGAGCTTGACCAATCAATTCGTTTGCAAGCTGATTCACTCATCCCAACACCTTTAGATGAGTCAAAAATCGACTGGTCGCTGTTAGGTGATTCGCCTAAGGAAGCAAAAAAAGTCGAGATTATGCTCGGTAGTGTTCCGAACGCTTACGTTGAGCAGCAATTAGATTTACTTGAGAATATAGGGCTGAATGTAATTGCTTTCGAACCAGATGGTTTAGCACTTTCTCGTTCACTACTTGAGGTTGGGTCAACTGGGTCAGCACTGTTGCTTGACGTCGGATTTGACGCGACTGATCTGGTTATTATTCTCGACGATGCACCTAGACTAGTGCGATCGATACCTGTAGGTAGCGACGCTATCATAAAATCAGCCATGCAGAATCTTAGCGTTGACGAAAAGCAAGCAGAGCAGTTTGTGTTTAAGTTTGGCGTTAGTAGTGACAAACTCGAGGGGCAGGTTCTAAATGCCATCAAGAGCAATGTCGATTCACTCCTATCAGAGGTTGAGAAATCGATTAAGTTCTTCAGGACTCGTTACCCTGACAAGGTCATAGACCGAGTCGTGCTGACTGGTATGGCCTCTACGTTGCCGGAATTCCCGCTAATGGTTGCCAACAGGCTAGCTGTGAATGTAGAGATCGGTAACGCATGGCGCAATG
>CAYGOR010000038.1:3128-7979 GCA_964351635.1 uncultured Candidatus Saccharibacteria bacterium | reverse complement strand
GAAGGTAGTAGCAATTTCGACAACTTCATATATGTGACTGTGAAAGTTGAGGGTGGGGAAGAAGAGTCAGTCCGGACTGCCGTTAAAGAAAAACTGGAAGCGGATGGGTATTATGTTCTTACCTCTGATGATGTGCAGGCAGCTTTGAACCAGTTTGTAGACATTCTAACCGGTATGGTTTTCGCGCTAGGTGCGGTGACCCTTATTGCGTCAACTTTCGGTATCGTTAACACTCAATATATCAGTGTATTGGAGCGTACTCGTGAAATCGGGCTTATGAAAGCGCTAGGGATGAGCCGTAAGCAGGTCAGCAGATTATTCACATACGAAGCGGCATGGATAGGTGTCATCGGTGGGTCCATAGGTATATTGACAGCAATAATAGTTGGAGCAGTGCTAAACCCAGTTATTAATGACCAACTTGGAATAGAAGATAATTTGATAGTCTTTGAGCCCGTTCAGCTACTAGGATTATTGGTTGGCCTTATGTTGATAGCTGTGTTTGCTGGTCTGCTGCCAGCACGCAAAGCAGCAAAGCTCGATCCGGTTGAAGCTTTACGCACCGAATAGCTGGCCTCAAATGCAGCAGAAAATAAAAGAGGTTAGCCACTTGCGTTTAGGCAGCCTTATTGAGATACTTACATTAAAGAAAACACTTACGGTTTTTCTGAATTTACCGGGGGGCAAAATTCGTGCATCCAACACAAACATCCAAATCTGATCAAGGATTTAGTATTATAGAACTGCTTGTCTCTTTGTTTGTGGCATCAATGCTTATAGGGGTGGTGTACTCTGTCGTGGTTAATGCTTCGACAGTCAACAGCAGGACTAAGTTACGCGCAGAAGCCGGCTCGCTAGCTTTTAAAAAAGTACAAGACTATATAAATTTAGATTTTAATAACATATCTATCGGAACTAGCGACTTCTCGTATGAGGTAGAGGATTTCTCGGTCGAAGCAGAGGCAGTTGGTCTAGATAATCCTTCTGCCAAAGTATATGTTGAACCCGAGAGCGTCGTTGATACAGCAACGACGACACAAACTGTTGACTTCAATCAAACTATAACAGCCGACTCAACCTTTATAGCAGGATCTGAAATAGAAACAGATGATTATAATGATGCCACTGGTGATTATTGGCGGGAATGGAGAATAGCAGATGATCAGCTCGAGCCTTATACGTACAGTGCTTATACATCAAACCCTAATAATATGGGATCTCCGTCGATTAACCTGGGCAGTTCTCAATTGGTAGACACTATAAGAGTGTATTGGTGGCCGAATTGCCAGTACGGAGCAAACAATTTTAGAGTGCAAGCCAAGAACGGTAACGCTAACAGTAATAGTGGGTGGACTAATATAGTTACTGGGCTCAATGATAATGGTACCTCATGTGGCGGGAGCACCCGACCCCAAGACATAGATGTTAGTAGCAACACCACACCGTATCAGCACTGGAGGTTGTATATCGTAGACTCTAAAGATAATAATTTTAATGTTTTCACAGAGCTTGAGGCATATTCGTCTGGAGCCCCTGGGGATATCGTTGAACAGCGTGGAGACGATGCTAGTAGTGCACCAGGAGAGCTATTCTTTAGCAGTAGTGACTTAGAAATGTCACAAAATGGTTCTGCTGGTCAACAGTCTGTAGGAATGATTTTTGACAATATCACAGCCGAACAAGGCGCAACGGTAACTAACGCTTATATTTCATTCACCGCTGATGAATCTGATAGTGGCAGCGTACAGCTAAGAGTCCGTGGAGTAGATGAGGACAATGCCTCAAGTTGGAGCGGTAACTATGCTGTTGATAATGCCATTGATAGCGATAATTCAGATGGAAGAGTTGGAACATCAGCCTCAACCACATGGAATCCATCTGCTTGGTCTGCAGGTGAAAAGGGTCCAGACACACAGGTTGATGTAACCGCAATTGTTCAAGAAATAGTTAGTAGGCCTGGTTGGGCAGCCGATAACGATATGGCATTTGGTGTGATTTACGTCTCAGGTAGCTCAAAAAGAGTTGCAGAGAGAGATCCTGCTCCTCAATTAGTGATCGAGTGGGAGGAAACCACTTCTGTCACTGGTGGGACGTATGTCGATGATGATGGGGATGGAGATGCCGATAACCCCACACTTATAAGAGTCACAGCGGTAATAGAGTATGATGCATTTGGACAGCGCAATACTGTTCGTCAGGAATCATTTATTCGTAAGTTTGGCCTCGGAGATTAAGCGAATGAAGTCAATGAAAACACATCAGAATCAAAATGAAAAAGGCTTTACTATAACTGAGATAATGATCGCATTGCCAATCGTGTCGCTTATACTAATAACCTTGCTCGGATCATTATTTTTGCAATACACGGAAACCTTAGCTGAATCATCTACATCAGCGCTGCGGACAGATGGTCAACGGTTGCTCATAAATCTTCAGGACGAATTATTATTCACAATTGCATGGGGCGAAGATCTCGAGGCAAATTTAAGCGACCCTTATGAACCCTCAGGGGGTTGGACGTATTCTAGTGACCCAGAAACACTAATAATAAATGAAGTGGCGCTAGACTCCACTAGGCAGGATGAGGATAGACACATTGTCCGCAGACGATTTAACGATTGTGAATCTTCACCTGTTACATCTAATCCAGTTGCCCTGAATAACATTATCTATTTTGTAGAGCCTGATCCTGTTAGCGGCTTTGGAAAACTTATAAAACGCACATTAACGCCTACATTTAACACCTGTAGTATTGATTCGGACACAGATCTGCCGTGTACGCCGACTACTACTACTTGCAGGTCTTTGTCCAGACAGACTAGCTGTCCTGCCGAGTTTGTTGGCGTCGGTAACTGTAAGGTCGCTGACACTATATTGTCAGAGAATGTTACCGACATGGATATAACTTATTACGCGGAGGGCAATATCGAAACCCCACTACCATCAAATGCTGACAAGATAGAAGTTGTCTTGAAAATGGGTGACAAGGTCTATGGACAGATCATTGAGACTGAAGTGAAGCACACGATAAGGAAAATAAACTGATATGAAGAAAGATGAGAAGGGAATAGTCCTAGCGACGCTAATGATATTCCTTCCAGTGATTGTGATTCTCACAAGCATTGTAATTTCAGTGGCCTTGCAGGCTTACAGGACGACTTATCAGCAGGAACTGGTGAGACAGACTCAGTTAGCGGCAACGTCTGCAATGGACTACGCTAAAGAGCAGTACGAAATCGATTTAAATTATACTGGTACACCCGAAACCACACTCTATAGTGACGGTGTTCATACTGTAACTTATGAAGTAATTAGCAGGGGATACACCAACAGTACAAACACACAGCAAGACATTCAAGGTATCGGCAGGGTTTACGAAAATGGATCATCCTCAGCACTATATACTCGTGAGATTCAAGGTAAAATAACTAATACTACCGCTGACCTTGGAAGTGCTCGCTTCATTTTCATTATCGATAATTCTTGGTCAATGTCTACTAGTGAATGGCTAGATAGTAAAGATACTGTAGATGAATCGATTACCTATGTTTTAAACAATGCAACTTCTGCGCAAGTGGCGGTTGTGCAGTACGGTACCAACTATTCAAGCTATGAGCATAAATATGACGTTACAGTGCCATTTACGAGCGATGTGGCTACGGCTACCAACTTTGATAGAAGGTATGGTCACAACAGTACCGGCTATTACGATGGCCAAGACCATCTGCCTGCAAGTCTTGCCAGAATGAGGCTAGAGTCTGTATATGGCCCTGGTGATGCGTTAGATTTGAATGGAGCTACAGTAGTTCAATATGTCATATTTACAGATGCATGGGCGGACGGACTTAGTGGTGGTAATTGTTGCTCGCATCTTAAAATGAATCCTTCTGATAATCCCAACTGGTTTGATAGTAACGGAAGCGGATTTAACGTTCTTAGCGGGCATGGTGAAATAAATGCTATTAAAGACGGTTCTGTTTTTAGCGATGATGGTTACCCCGGCTTGTCAGCTCAATTCACGATATTAAGCATAAATGATACTGATCCGGATGCTCCGGCTACATCCGCAGCAATCGCATCACCAGGAGGTGACTGGACCGGTGCAATCGATTCTAATCCTGGTGACCCGGAAGGGGGAGGTATTTTGCCAAGACGTTTCATATCGACCTCACTTGCTGCAGGCGCTGATGAAATCATTGACTTGCTTCAAGAAGTTATAGAACAGGAGATTAACTTCTAGATATCAATGTAATGCAGTACGATTTTTGCACGAAAAATTACTTACTAAATTGCATGTTAAAACTGAAAACTACCAGAGATGTGCTATCATCTTCTCATGGCTACAACTACAACGAAGCGAAAAGCTTCATCAACGAGAAAACGAACGAGTGGGACAAAAAAATCAACTAAAACTACAGCAGCATCTAAGCGCACTAGTAGCGCTAAGACAACGCGCAAAAGTGTTAAATCAACACCAACAAAAAGGGTGAGCGCAAAGACTACTGTCAAAAGCGTAGATAAAAAGCACGATAGATTAAACATGTGGAACTGGGCGATGGCAGCGCTACATGCGATTCAGGGCGCCGCAGTGCTTATCTTGAGCCGAAGCGACAGTCTTTTCCCTGTGAATACAAGTTATATTACACAAGATTCACTGGCTTCAACGTCCGATATGCCAGTGTTAGTAGAGGCTCAGCGTAGTCTTTTCGACATAAATCTGGCCTATCTGGTTGCAGCATTCTTTTTCCTATCATCATTAGCGCATCTTTATATAGCTACGATTGGACGCAAGCGTTACGAGTCGCAGCTAAATAGCGGTATGAACAAAGCACGATGGTATGAATATTCCTT
>CAYGOR010000038.1:0-3028 GCA_964351635.1 uncultured Candidatus Saccharibacteria bacterium | reverse complement strand
GTGAATATGTGGCTTCAGTACCGCGGAAAAGGACGATGGCAAGATTACCTATACGGCGAGAAAGTCTACATGGTGCTTAGCTTAGTAGCGAAATCAGCTCTAGCTTGGCAGATCTTCGCTGGCACTCTCCGCCCCTAATTTAGATAAATGAATCGCATTCGAGATAAGTTCTACAGATTTTTGGTTATTTCATCTTTGATTTCGTTCGCGACAAGCATAACTTTTCACACCCAAGCAAGATTTTTTAGCTCAGAAGGCTGGAATGATTTAGGTGAGTTTGTTTTGGGCGTCATAGTAAGTGTTTATACCGTGATTGCTTTTGTTATTGGACTAATCTACTTTTTAGTGGGACTGGTATTCAGGGCTAGAAAACAGAAGGGCGATGGACTGGCGGTTATTATGTTGATTTCATTCCCACTTTTAACGCTGCTTTACATGGTAGTAATTTATACTCAGTATTAATGATCGACAAGTACACTAATCTACAATCTGTTAAGCTAGAAAAACTGGTTCATGGGGGGCAATGTCTGGGATATATCGACTCCAAACCAGTATTTGTTTGGGGAGGGCTGCCAGGCGAATCGGTGGAAGTTAGAATTACCAAGAAGAGAAGTAAGTATCTGGAGGGAGTGGTTAACAAAGTTAACAAAACCTCTACAGATAGGATTGAGCCTAGGGAACCACTAAGTTATTTATCTACAAGTCCTTGGCAAATAATGACTTTTGATGCGGAAAGTAAGGCTAAACAAGAAATTCTCTTCGAATCTTTTCAGCGAGAAGGATTAAAAGATATTGAGTGGAAGAATTTTGCATCCGCTGAAGATCAATATGGCTACCGTAACAAGATGGAGATGGGCTTCTGGGGTGACGATGAAGGGCTTCATTTAGCCCATTATGTTCGCGGCAGTCATGGCAAGCAGAAGGTCCAGGGGAGCGCACTGGCTATGGATTGCATTAATAAAGCAGCCGTGGCAGTGCGCGGCGAGTTGAGCCGCATGGATGTTTGGGCTGGAAATCTAAAAACAATACTGCTAAGGGCAAATCAGCAAAAAGAGGTAGTGGGAGCCCTTTTTGTTAAGAAAGAGCTGGATTTTAAAGATTTTCATCTTCCTAAGGAGTTAAAAGGCATAAAAATCTATTATTCAGATCCAAAAAGCCCGGCAAGTTTACTAACCAGACTAATTTATTCACTAGGTGATATAAAGCTTGAAGATAGCGTGATGGGTAAAAATATCACATATGACGTATTGTCATTCTTTCAAGTAAATCTTAAGATGTTCGAAATGGCTTTGTCTGATATTAAAGACTATGTAGATTCAGGCTCACTAGATATGTACGCTGGGGTAGGCACCATAGGGGCTGTCGTTGATTCAGACACTTTAGTAGAAATTGACGAAAATAGTCATAAGTTTATACAGCTCAACTCTCCCGATGCAGAAGCAGTGCTTGCCAGCTCGGAAAAAGCCGTAGACTATATCGCAAAAGACAAAACACTCATTCTTGACCCGCCTAGAGCAGGCCTTCATAAGGACGTAATAGATAGTATTATGCTGGCTAAGCCACCTCGAATAATCTATTTGAGCTGTAATCCTGCCACTCAGGCTCGTGATCTCAGTAGATTAACAGAGTTCTATAAAATTATATTTGCGAGGGGCTATAACTTCTTTACTAGGACCCCTCATATCGAATCTCTGGTAATATTAGACAAGCGATGAAACTGCATAGATTTTATATAGATCAGGAACTTCTTGCTGACACATGGATAAAGGACAGTGCACTATTGCATCAATGGAAAAACGTTTTACGTTTTCAAGTCGGGAGAGAAGTTGTATTGTTCAACTCACTCCGGGAAGTTAAGATGTACAGAATAGAAGAATACGGGGGTGAAGCTGTACACGTCAGTCTGGTGACAGAGATGCAACCACAAGTTCCTGAAAACGATACATATCTATGTTTCTCACTTCTGAAAAAAGACAAAGTTGACTGGGTGCTCCAAAAAGCTACGGAGCTAGGCGTAAGCCATTTTGTGCCACTAATATGTAATCGGACAGAGAAAACAGGCTGGAATGAAGAGCGAGCAATAAAGATTGTGACTGAAGCAGCCGAACAATCCGGTAGAGCTGATATACCGAGACTACGCGAGCCAATTACTCCGCAGAAGCTAATTGAAGAATTCGAGGGCAATGTCGCAGTCTATGTAGCGGAGCAGGGTGATTCAACTGGCATCGAGCATGGTAATATTGGCAATCCACGGGCTGTATTCATAGGGCCAGAGGGCGGTTGGTCGGATGATGAGAAAGCTTTCTATAAATCGGTTGAAGCTAAGCACATTTCATTAAGCAAATTTACCCTGCGTGCCGAAACCGCCGCAATTACCGCAGCTGCACTGTTACAATAATTGCAATGAGTTACGCCTATTCTCGTAATAAACCGTACCAGCCAGGTCAGACGGATATATTTAAGATATCTCGATCAAAAATCGAGTTATTCATACAGTGTCAGCGATGTTTTTGGCTAGACGTTAGACTGAAGATAAAACGTCCTTCTAGTCCGCCATTTAATATCAATAAGGCAATTGATGAGCTATTTAAAAAGGAATTTGATGTTTACCGCGCAAAAGGTGAGCCCCATCCGCTAATGAAAGATAATCAGATTAAAGCGCTGCCATATGTTAACGATAAATTGGACGAGTGGAGGGAGAACTTTGTAGGAGTTTATGCACAGCATGAGCCAACTAATTTGCACGTCTTTGGCGCTGTTGACGACGTATGGGTAGACGACGATGGCAAATTGATAGTTGTTGACTATAAAGCTACCGCGAAGGATAAACCAGTAAAAAAACTAGGTCCAGTAGGCGGGTGGCAAGATATGTACCGCAGGCAAATGGAGGTGTATCAATGGCTACTTCGGCGTAATGGCTACGAGGTTAGTGATACCGGATATTTTGTATATGCGACTGGCACTCAAGATAGAGATGGGTTTAACAATGTAGTTGAGTTCGATACTTTTGTTTTTCCTTACACTGGAT
>CAYGOR010000037.1:0-8249 GCA_964351635.1 uncultured Candidatus Saccharibacteria bacterium | reverse complement strand
TCTTTTTTTATCTCTGGTTCTTTAACTTCTGAGCTCGTATCGGTATCAATAACTGATAATAGTGCAAGTTCTAACGACATATACGAAGGATTACGAACTGTCTGAAGCTCTCTCATTAACTGCAATGACTGCTTAGCAGGAATTGTGAAGTCCTCAGAAATAAATTGATCTCGCAGGAGCTTTGTTAGAGCGTTAATAGTCAGGGACGATTCATGCCCTTCGCCTTTTATTTGGTCTACTTGCTTAAGTACAGCCTTACGGTCACCTGATTTTAGGGAATTTAGGAGATTTTGAATGTCATCACCGCTAGGTAGACCGAGTAATAATCGTACGTCACTTTCATCATAAGAATCCTTTTGCATGCCAGAGAGTTGATCGAGCATACTAATGCTGTCGCGAAAACTACCCTGCCCATGTTTGCTCAGCAGCTCTAAGGCCGCATCATCTATATTGATACTTTCTCTTTTAGCGATGGCCTTTAGATGGTCAACCGATTTTGAATGCTCAATTGGTTTAAATGTGTACCTCTGAGTCCTACTTATTATCGTTTCGGGTACCTTATGAGCTTCGGTGGTAGCAAGTATAAAAACTACATGTTCTGGCGGTTCTTCCAGCGTCTTAAGCAGCGCATTGAACGCTTCTCTAGTAAGCATGTGAACTTCATCTATAATGTACACCTTGTATTTGCTGCTAGTCGGCGCAATGTGCACCTTATCACGCAGCTCACGCATTTCATCGATTCTTCTATTGCTGGCAGCGTCAATCTCAATTATATCCAGATGTGTATCCTCACCCAAATAGTCGATATCATTGATTTGATGAGCTAATATTCGTGCTACAGACGTTTTTCCTACGCCTCTGGGTCCCGTAAACAAGTAGGCGTGAGCAATCATGCCCTTTTTAATAGCCGCTTTAAGAGTGTCGGTTATGTGCTCTTGGCCGATTACTTCGTCAAGACTTTTTGATCGGTGTTTTCTATATAGTGCTTGCGCCATCGTAGCCTATATTATGGAGCATTAACCCTCCGCTTATGAAGTTCTAATCTACAACAGTGGATTTTTCTAGCTCGCTAAAGTAGCATTTGCCGCATAAGCTTTCATAAGTTGTTTCTTGCACGCCATCTATCGCCACTTGATTACCGCTAAAGATAAACGACTCACCGTCTTTTCTGGCGTTTAATATCGCTTTTCTTCCGCATCTACAGATAGTTTTGAGTTCTTCTATTGAATGAGCGAGAGCGAATAGCCTTCTACTTGCTGGGAATAGTTTTGTTTGGAAATCAGTACGTAGCCCGTAGCATATAACCGGAATATTGTCATAAACTGTCAGGTTGAATAATTGGTCGACCTGGTTCGGTTGCAGAAACTGAGCTTCATCAACTAGGACGCAGCCGATCTTCTCGACATCCTTATGCCACTGCTGCACAGCTTGGTAGAGGTTCATTTCATTCTCTGCTGATATATCTACATTCCTGCTCACATCTAGTCGAGAGACAATTTTGTTACCACCCTTGCTATCTACCTCTGGTTTAACCAGCAGAACCTTCATCCCACGCTCTTCGTAGTTATGAGCCACTTGAATAAGAGCAGTAGATTTACCGCTGTTCATAGCCCCGTAACGAAAGTACATCTTTGCCATAATATTAAGTCAATTATATAGCAAAAGAGAGCCTTTTGACGGGCTCCCTTTTGTCCGCTACTTGCCAGTCTTTCGACTCGCTTTCGTTTACACCTCACGATGTTCGTACTCACAATTTACCACCACACTACATGCAGTGTAAAGTGATAAATATCACACGCTACATACAGCAAGGTGAATAATGTGGATAACTTCAAATAACAGTTCGACAAGCGATAAACTTATCCACTACAACTAGTGTTGAACTGTTATCAGATCTTAGATATGGGTTAAATATCAATATTGTGACTACAGTGCGGCTTCGAGTGCAGCCCACTCGGTCTCTAGTGAATCATCTTCAGGTACGTTAATACTGACCTGATCACCAGGTTTTGCCTTAAAGTAAGTTACAGATGCAAGTAGCACTCTGTACTCTCTATCACCAACAGTAACTACGAAGTGACCTTCCTTTTGTGCCAACGCTCCTACTAACTGTTTACGCGGTATCGGGCCAATTTGCTTGTACATGAAAGAACCGTCTTCGGCAATCGAGAGCTTTAGAATATCTCCCTGGACCAACTTAGACTTACTTGCGTAGTTTGCTGGTACAGGATATGTTTTGCCGTCTCCTCCGACCATGTTCTGACCGTCGAAAACGCCCTCTATTACTTTACCGATGTTTTCCTCGGTTGCCGCCCGAGCAACTACAGGGTCTTCTCCAACTAAACTAATCAATAATTCTTTTGCAGCACTAAGTGAGGTCTCAGCCTCTTCAATCAATGCTTTTAGGCGTTTCGCCTGTTTATCGGGTAGATCTGGCATCTCGCAGGTGCCCTAATCCCTTCCTTTTGAAACTTTTGTCTCTCTTTTAAATATACTTTCTCTATTTCACACTAGCATTGAATAGCGCAAGTGTCAAAGGGTTAACTAAACTTCTCAGGGAACCTGTGGATAAATAGCAAATTTCTATTATCTAGCTATGTAGCCTCTTCCGTTTACCGTAGCTAAAACTTTTGATGGCTCAGTAATGCCTATTTTTTGCAGGAATCGTTTTATCTTAGGTACGGCATGGTATAAAGTAGTTTCATCAAGAGCTCCAAATTGCTCCTGAATTTCGGCCCTTGTAACAACTCTGCCTTTATTTTTCATCAAATATAAGAAAACTGAAGATGTATCGTCGCAGAATGGCACTTCCCAAGTATCACAGCCGTGATGCACTAGTCTATTTTCTAGGTCGAAGTTAACTCTTCCGTGTTGCATACTACCAATAGTCTCTGGTTCTACAAAGTCCAGAGGTAATGAAAGCATTTTCCTACCCTCATATCTACCACTAAACTCTAATAGAGAATTTGCTGATATTCTACCTGCTACTTCTACAACGTCCCCATCAATCCTATAGTGTTCATTTATGCCTTCTTCATTTAAATTAACAATTGCCGATTCCCCGTACAAATGCAGCGCACTGTAAGCAAGCGTATTTATATCACTAGCTAAAGCAATAGAATGTGTAACTAGGGGTAAAAATCTCGCAGGAAGCGGTAAAACCGCATCTTCCCCAATTACACTTACTTGAGCCGTGTATGGTATTTCTGGCAATTTAGTCTCAGGATTAATTATCATCATATTATTATAACATAAAAACCGCTCTGAGTAAATACTCTAGAGCGGTTCTACTGTTCTTTTCCTAGGAAAAAGAACTAAGCTAGTTCAACTGTAGCGCCAGCTTCTTCAAGCTTCGCTTTTGCTTCGTCAGCTTCTTCTTTGCTAGCCTTTTCTTTAACAGCTTTTGGTGCGCCGTCAACGATAGCTTTTGCTTCACCGAGTCCTAGACCAGTGATCTCTTTAACAGCCTTGATGACTGCAACTTTCTGTCCACCAGCGTCTTTTAGCATAACGTCGAATTCGCTCTTTGCGTCTTCTGCGCCTGCAGCTTCGCCGCCAGCTGCTGGACCTGCAACAACTGCTGCAGCCGCTGCTGGTTCAATACCATACTCGTCTTTTAGTACGTCCTGAAGTTCTTTTACTTCTAGAACGGTTAGTTTTGTTAAACTCTCTGCGAGTTTCTTAACATCTGCCATTTATTTCTCCTTAAATTAAGCTGCAGCTTTTGCTGCAACAGCTTCGAGTAGACCTTGCAGGTTGCCTGCTAGACCGCTCGTTACGTTATTAACTGGTGCTTGTAGAGTGTTTACGACTGTTGCGATCATAACTTCACGGCTAGGAAGTTGGGCAAGTGCCTTCACTTCTTCGCTTGATAGTAGATTCCCGCTTGCATCGTATGCACCTACAAATTCAAGTTGCTTTTCCTTCTTAGCCATCTCGTGGATGATCTGAGCAGGTGCAACCTCGTCTTCTCCGTTGAAAGCGTACATTAGCATGCCTTGCAGCTCGCTTGTATCGCTTTCTTTATGAGAATCAGTTCCTTCGAAGGCTTTCTTTACCAATCGGTTTTTGACAACCTTGATTGTTGTTCCATTGTCTTCTGCATTGCGGCGAAGCGCCTGCATAGCTTGAACAGTGGTACCTTCATATTTCACGACAACCGTCATTTTTGCATCTGACACGAGGTCTGACAACTCTTTAACGATTTCGTCTTTTTTACTTCTTGTAAGAGCCATGTAATTTCCTTTTGGATCCTATTTTGATCAATAATATCGACCTATTTATTGATTGTTGTTACCGAGTAATAAAAAACGTCTCCGATATACGAAGACGCATTCTAGTGCTCAAAAACAAAACGTTGGCGTTTTATCCTCGGTAGCGCGATTAAGGTTTCCCAGCTACTGTCTTCGGTAACAAACTTATTATAACAGATGTGATTATCTTCAATCAACTATTTCTACAATAGAAATATCGGGCAACGGTAATGCACCATCTGGTGATTTACGGATGAATTCCATGGCTGCCTCTGCTGCAATTTTTCTCCCCCTAGGTACGCCAACTCGCGCTAACTCGAGAGCTTCACCCCCATTTGCAGCTACATTAAGCAATGAATGCTGGATCCCTGGTATAGTTTTTCCGCTTCTTCTTCCTTTAGTTCTCCTGTTCATATATCACTCCCTGCTAAACCTAAAGCGGCAGATCCATATTTTGTTACTAGCTCAACGTCCCTAACAGTGTAACCGTCGCTATCTATACTGACGGTAATTCTGCGGTTTGTTGCAATTACGGATGAATCTCCACTCCTTATGCCCCTTGAAGGTAAAGATTCGTGGTTATATGCATAAACCTCATCCATGATTTGGCTCCTCCCCTTCATTAATCGAGGGGTGACCTCCATCTACTAGTGCAAGGAGAGGGGTGCGTCACTGCTTCAATTATATGAAACCCCGCATTTGCTCCAGCACGCATTACTCTAAAAGTAGCTGTTAATCCTGCCGCCGCCATCTCACCTGCTCCTTGAAGTAAATCACTCGGACCGGGCAATACTTCTGACAAATGTATTTTTTCTACTTCATTACTCATGTGTTTTTTCCTTAATTAATCAACAAATTCTATTGTTAGCAGAAGCGCAGTTCTTCTCTGTTCTGCCTTAGCAGCTTCATCCAGCGCGCTTTCACTCCTGTCGGGAGCAGAGTGTGCTTTAACTGCCATCATAGTTTCAAAATGAGTTGGTGGCTTTCGTTCATGCTCGATTTTCATAATTTTCCCCTTTAATTAAAAATGACCCTTGCCAGGGTCGAAGTCTTTTAGTGGGTGAACGGCTCTTTTGGTTACTTCTTTGCTTCAACCCTGACTACAGCAAAAGAGCCTCTGTTCACAATGACGAGGTTCTTGAGATAGTTGGCTGTTGCTTGCATGAAGTTCATTAACAACAACCTACACCCAAGAGCACAGCACTGTCAACATTGACAAATATGCTAATGTTTGCTATAATATGTAGTAGTATGTGTAATGTGCCAAAGACCCCTGTTACGAAAGTAGTGCTTAGCTCACCAGAGCTTGGCTTTGATAGTATTGATCCCTCATTCCCTTCGGTTAATACTCGGCGAGCCTCAAATCGACAGTCTGTTTTGCATGAGAAACTCCATGAAGCTGGAAATGGTGATGACAGTATATTTTCTGGCTCAGATATAGCTATGAATGTATGCGCAGTTCTGTCTGGGAAAAAAGCCAGGGAAAAAATTATCGGGCATAACGGTATAGAGATACCAGTGCCTTACTTTTTCGGTAGACAGTCAGACGCTGTTCAGTGGGAGGGATTTAGAATAGCATTGCCTTTCATGGCTCAGCTTATGACCGTGAGTTGTATCTCCGAAGTGCCTACTCTAGATGATATAGCTTCCTCACAGGTTGCCGAGGAGATTGCAATAGGCTCCAGGACTTTAACTGGTGTAAGTGACGCTCAACCTCCACTAGCGCTTGTTTCGTCCTTTGAGGTGGCATGTGAAAGGAATGAAGCGTATCAGTTCTATGATTCTTCACCTAGCACAGTATTTTTGACGTTCGAGAATCTTACTTAGAGTTTAAAGCTTATTAAGTCTGTATTGTGTGGCGCGTTCGGCGGCCAGTCTCGTCAGTTCAGGGTCTTCATCTTTGTTGACGAATTTCATAGATTCACCGATGATTGGATGCTTTTCTGATAGCTTAGTGTGCATTTCTTTGACCAATTTTCTGTATCCTGGATGGCCATGTGGCGTTGTGCGTAGTTCGCTCCAGTGGAACATCTGTCGGGCATTCATAGTAATTTTCCAGCGCATTTTGTGGCCAAGTAGGGTCGCGTACTGCGCTTCTTTCTCATAACCCGCGTCAACCATAATGCTATGCAGCTTCAGGCTCAAATCAAAGCAATGTTCAAACTGCTCAACCAGTCCTGCCTCAACTACTAGCTCTGGGATCTCATAGCCGTATCTTGGCGTTAAATCTTGCCAAGCTAAATCATCAACCATACGGTGACGTTGCAAATCACGGAAAATTCCGTAATCGCACACTAGATCCCATGAATAATGAATCTTTTCTAAAGCACGCCCAGGTTTATGGCGTCTATTCAACCTCTCACCCATGTATGAACGTAGCGTAAATTCTTTATCACTATAATCCCAAGTAGAGACTTCATCCTGAATCTCACGCAATGTCATGTCGCTGTGTTCGTAAAGCAAATCCGGCACTATGTCTAACTCGTTTTTTGGCCAATAACTTACTAAATCAACTGATTTCGTTTCACTGCTATGAGTTTGGGGTAATTTTTTGTCAGCCAGAGTTTTCATAGATGCCTTGGTGTTAGCCATGTACGCTACCATTGCGCCGCCTCTTTCAGGCTTGTCGGCTCTTTCCAGGAATGTGCTCATAACCTCGCGCGAATGACCTAGTATTTTTTGACCAATTTCTCGCGCTTCCGGTAGCTCATCAGCCATAAGGTGCATAATTAAGCTCTCTAAAGCTTGTCCTGAAGCAAATATACCTACTGTAGACTTCGTAGAGACAGGAAGCACGGTGCGGATAGCATCGCAAGCTTGCGCCCGCGTTGCGCCCTTCCATGCAATGTCACGCTCGCTTGCAGGAACGTCGGAGTTTGTGCGCACATAATCAGTCAGAGCTCGCACCATGGCTGAGTAGGTGTCGAAAATCATATCGTTAATCTGGACATAGGCGTCTTTTGTCTTCTCGTCTAAATGTTCAGGCACGACATACTTGTATTTCCCGCTATCGTCCTTTTGGTCAAAGAATATATATCTAGTAGACTGCTCCAGATAAGATGCAAGCCTGCCCCACTCTAGTTTTTTTGTAAGTAGATTTGACGCACCCTCAACTACAATGTGTTGACCAACTAATTGCTGTACAGAATCATCACCGTATGCTGTAATTACACGCTTTAGTAGCGCTTCGTCCTTTTTCCCGGTAGAACTCGCGAATTCATCTAGGATAGTAATCCTCATGTCGTCTGCTCGTCGACTTAAACGAGCCATTGCTGCTGCAACAGTTACGGGGCTGATATTTTCGTTAAATGCGTAGACATTATCTTCAGTAGAGGTTAATGATTTGCTGAGCAATTTTTTGCCTGCTTCAGTCATGATCATGTTGCCGCGCGGACCTTTTTCTACAAGTGGATCACTACTAGCAAGAGAAGAGCCCTCAGTTATCGACCCTTTTGCTGCCGGATCGGGCAATAGTGGTTTCAGGCGTTACCATACTATCTCTTCAATCTGTTCTCGCGACATCAGCTTCTTGCTGCGAACGCAATCTATGCGCAAGTAATCTTTTGGAAACAAGGCGCACAAATCGTCATAGACTCCGACAGCGGCATTTATGTGGTCTTGGTTTGCTTCGTGAATATCTTTCTTGCGCCCGTCCTCTATTGCTCGCGCGTCGAGTAGTTTTTTGATGATTTTTGGTTCGACTCGCAGCACAACATTGACGGTAGGCCTCGGCAACCCAAGCATATTGTGCTCTAAGTTCTCATTCCAGAGGAAATAGCCTTTTCGCTCTTCACTGTCGGCGAACTTAGTTCCTTGATGAGCCATGTTGCTAGCCACGTATCGGTTAGCTAAGACAATCTTCCCATCATGCAAAGCCGAGGCAATAGCTTCCTTTGCGCTAAAGCGGTCTAGTGCATAGAAAACACTAGTTGTGTATGGGCCCACCTGATCAACGCCGCCGTAATTGCCTGCCAAATATTCACGTACAAAATAGCT
>CAYGOR010000036.1:0-8722 GCA_964351635.1 uncultured Candidatus Saccharibacteria bacterium | reverse complement strand
TGCGTGCTTCATCTATCTTGCCCTCAAGCCAGTCTAGATGTTCACTCTCGCCGTTGTAGTCGTATCCATAATTATCAATATCAGGGGAAATCTGTATAAAACGCGCTTGGTCTGCATAGTCAAAGTAGTATTCAATCCCATAATCACCGGTAATCTCGTCAATTTTGTTAGGCAGGCACTTAATATATTCAGTGATGTCTCCGTCTCGTCCGTCATCATGATTGCCGGCAATTAGTTCAAAAGGGTGTTCAGCACCAACAGCGTTCTTGACTAGATTGCACCACTCAGCTTCTTTGTTCTTGCTGTAGCCTAAATCTCCAAGTGCAAGAGTAAAATCATGCTCAATCTCTCCAATTTTATTCAATACAGCTTCTGCTTCTTCTTCGTTATCAAAATCTCCCGCCGCTGTAAATTTGAAAGGGACGCTTTCCTTAGAGGGTTGCTGTGTTTTATCCGAATATCTGGACGAGGTTTTATTTTCACTAACTTGGCTAAAAGCAAGATATGCAGCCGCGACAAAAATTAATAGAAAAACCAATGTGAGCATATGCATTGAACCTGAATATTTTTCTCGCCGGGTCACTACAATAAGGATAACAGTTTTAAGCTATTTCAGCGGTATTATATTTTCAAAAACCTTCGGATTTTCCTTAGTTTTGCGGCGTTTGGAGGCAAATCGTAAGTTATCAATGACTTGATATAGTCATCAGATACTTTTCTAGACTTTTGAATTTTTCGCCTTTCAATTAACTTCTTAGGTAATAGTATGAATGAGACTATTATTCCTTTAAAGACAGGCGCAATTTTTCCTTTTGCCAGAGATGATGCAATTATCGCACTGTGAGCAACAAAAAATCTTGGCCAAACCGTAGGAATTAATCTCATGGGGACGTGTTTCCAAAAAAGCCAAGGTAGATTTTTTATAGTCATATATGTCGTTAAGCCCGGAACTTTACCGCTTGAAGCGCCCACTTTATGATGAGCAATTGCCTTCGGTGTGTATACGACTTTCCAGCCTGCTAATTGTGCGCGGAAGCTGATGTCTACGTCTTCATAATAAGCAAAGAAATCCTCATCAAAGAGCCCTATGTCTCTCAACATTTCTGAAGAATATAAGCTTGCGCCGCCGCTACCAGAAAACACTGATTCTTGTTTATCGTATTGTCCAGTGTCTGTAGTGTCTCTGCCTCTTGGGTATGGTAAACCCCATGAAGTATAAACATCGCCGGTTGAATCAATTAACCCGTCAGTTTTTAGTAGTTTTCCTGTGATTATACCGGCAGATTTAAAGTCAGTAACATTATATAGTTTTTCTAGCCAATCTTCCTCGGGGATAGCGTCATTATTGAGTAACGCAATCCAATCAAATCCATGCTCTAATGCGTAGTGTATCCCGGTATTAACACCCCCGGCGAACCCTAAGTTAGAACTATTCTGTAAAAGGATGTGATTTTCTGTTTGAATGTACTTTTGCGTGAAATTATCGCTCGAACCGTTATCAACAGCAATCAGTGTGTGGGATAGCGTTTGGTTATCGAGCGCGGAGACACAAGCAAGAGAGTCTTCTGCTCCATTCCAGTTCAACATGATTACAGCAATCTTTAATTGTTTATTCAAGGTAGTCTCCACTATAATGATAGTATCATTTTCATGAAACATATATTTAGTAAACAAAATCGTGCACTTCTTTCCGAGCTAGTGCGTACCGACTTCAAGCTACGATACCAGGGTTCTGTCCTAGGCTACGCATGGTCACTCCTAAGACCGTTATTACTGTTTGTGATTTTATACATAGTTTTTGTTAAATTTTTGCGCATAGGTGGTGATGTACCTAGCTATCCTATATATCTATTGTTAGGTATTGTCATTTGGGGTTTCTTTGCGGATATGACATCTCAGAGTTTAGGATCAATTGTGGCGCGAGGGGATTTGATTCGAAAGATTAGAATACCACGTTGGATGATCGTCTTTTCTAGTAGCGTATCTGCGCTTATAAATCTGGGCTTCAATATGATAGTAATAGTAGTGTTTATGATTCTGAACGGTGTAGACGTAACTCGATGGGTTATTTTTTTCCCGTTTATACTATTTGAAGTTTATCTTTTTTCTTTAGGTGTATCTTTACTCTTGTCGGCAGCCTATGTGAAGTACCGCGACGTTAGTTACATCTGGGAAGTAGTTTTACAAGCAGGCTTTTACGCAACGCCAATATTATATCCACTAGGCGTGATTACAAATGAGACTGCACAAAAGGCTTTGTTACTAAATCCGATGGCGCAAGCCATACAAGATGCCAGATATAGTGTGGTTACAAAAGAGTCGTTAACAATTTCAAATGTTTATGGTAACGACTTAGTTCGTTTTGGGGTGGTAGGGATTGTTTTGCTTGTTCTATTGTTGGGTATTTTGTATTTTAAAAAACAGTCTACTGAATTTGCGGAGAATCTATAGATGGAAGACAATGTTGCAATTAGAGTTAAGGACGTGCGTAAAGAGTTTCAGCTGCCCCATGAAAAAAGAGGTTCGATAAAAAGCTTGTTTATAAATATGTTCCGGAAGAGGACGTACGAAAGACAGCAGGTATTAAAAGGAATTAGTTTTGATGTTAAGAAGGGCGAATTTTTTGGCATAGTCGGTCGGAACGGAAGCGGCAAAAGCACGATGCTAAAGACATTGGCAGGAATATATAACCAAACTAAAGGAGAAGTTTGTGTCAATGGCAAGCTCGTGCCTTTTATTGAACTAGGCGTAGGATTTAATCAAGATCTCACCGGTAAAGAAAACGTATTTCTTAACGGAGCGCTACTTGGATTTACTAGAGATGAAATGCTGGATATGTATGATGAGATAATTAGCTTCGCAGAGCTTGAAAATTTCATGGACCAAAAATTAAAAAACTATTCTTCGGGTATGCAAGTACGTTTAGCATTTTCAATTGCGATTAGAGTCAAAACCGACATACTCTTAGTTGACGAAGTGTTGGCCGTCGGAGACGAAAATTTTCAACGCAAATGTTATGACTTTTTTTCTGCTTCTAAAACAAGAAAGACTACGATTGTATTTGTATCTCACGATATGAGTGCCGTTAGAAATTTTTGTGATAGGGCAGTTCTGCTCGATAAAGGAAATATAATTGCAGAAGGTAATGGAAATGAAATTGCATCTAAATACTCTGACCTAAATTCAGAAGAACTAGAAAGGTCAATGAATACTATCGATGAGCAGGTAAGATACGGAGATGGTACGGCAACTATAAATAATGTTAAAACACTCTCCAGGGGTAAAATAAAGAATTTATTTAAAGCAGACCAAGTCATTGAAGTAGAGATAGAAATACAAGCAAACCAGTCAATAGACAATTCTGTTGTAGGAATGATTATTCAAGACTCTCAAGATAGAATTGTGTTTGCTACAAATACTAAAGAAATGGGAGTGAGTGTTAGACATATTAAAAATAGAGAAAAAATAAATGCATCGTTTGTGATTAATAATGTCTATCCAAACGGAAAATATAAAATTTCTTGTGCTATTGCGAATGTTGATAGAAGTAAAACTTACTCTAGGATTGAGAACGCTCACGAGTTCGCTGTTTCAGGCAGAGCCCATAATAATAGCAGCGTATTTCCTCCTGTCGAGTTTAAGCTGAGTTAAACCGTTTTAAGTGTCTAATTCAATTCTTGCTTAAAAAATTTCTTACTTTTGAAAGCCGTAATGCAAGCCTATAAGCTCGAGAGTTTTTTAATCTCACGATATCTTCTTCGAGCCTTGTATTCAGAGATTCGCTGGTTTCTAGTAATTTTTCGAGCTCTATTTTTTTGCTAAGAATGTTGTCAAAACCAAATTCTGCTTTCCGCATTTCAGCAATATGGGGTTTTGAATAAAATACTATAACTCTACCTGGTGCGTCAAGATCTTTGCCGTTCACGTAATTTTGAAATTTGGATTCTACAGTCTGAATATCTTCAAAATTCATGAAGTACTCTCTATATCTATCGAAGATGTATTGTGGAACATAGATTTTGTCCGCAATTTTTATAGATTTGATTCTTCGAGAATGTATTGAAAGCAATTCGTTATATCGATGGCAGAAAAAATAAAAAAGAGCACGGGATATAAGATGTTTTTTAGGTATCGGGTTTTGGAAAAACCATTCATAGTCAATCAAATTCCATGCTCCGTTTCTGTCTATGATAATGTTATCGAAATTTAGGTCTATCAGGGCACTGGAACAATCTTTGGAAGGTATATTATCGTTGTTAAATATTGATTGAATCTCTTTGACGCTCGTATCGACAGCTTCAGTCACTGGCAAAGAGTCTACAACCTTAATTAGTTTATCAACTATCTCAATAGAAGCAGATGTATTATCAGATAAAATTGATTCGATTAGTGCTCGTTCTGCGCTCTCACCGTTAATGAAATCGAACCGTACTGTGTTTGTGCTAATTTTTATAGGTTTGACGAGTTTTATAGAGTTTTCGAATCTTTTATTTTTAGATAGGATTTTATATGTTTTGAGCATCTTCTGGACATGAAGCTCGGCTTTTCCGTTCAGAGCTGTTTTTTCAAAAAAATTTGAGTTTTTAATAACTATTAATCTTGTCTGTAGCCTAAAGTCTTTTTTTCTTTCCAGATTTGAAGTAATAAATATTGGATTATTCATTTCGTTGCCTCGACTAAAAATGAGTTTGAAAATTCTTTGAATAAATTATTCTTTTCAAGTGTCATCATGATACTTTGTTCAGAGGCGAGTACCTCTCTGGGTGTGTCAAGCGTAGGGGTAGGTAGAAGGCCCAGAGGGAAAGAACACCCGTTCCCTGGGTGATAATCTTCGCTATATACCAGCTGGGGTGTTTTATAGTCCGGGTAGGGGAAGAAAAAATATGTTTTACTAAGACCGCATTCAAGGAGCAAGGACTCTAGTTCTAATTTTCCAAAAGTACGTACTGCTTTTTTTCCTGGGTAACCGTTTATTCCTTCAAAATATGAATCTGTATGATCTTCTTTTGCGCCTGTCCAATATTTTAAACCCTGCTTCTTTTCGATTGTGAGAAGTAGCTTGCCGCCTGTTTTTAAAACACTAGTTAGTAGCATAAGAAACTTGTTGTAAGGGTCCTTGTCTTTAATAAACATGCCCGCATATTCCAACACTCCGACACACACTATGTAGTCATATTTTTTAGTAGGAGATAGCGATTGTAAGTTACCAACGAGAATCTTTAGGTTCTTGGCAGATGTATTCCGGTGTGCATTTATCAGGGATCTCTTTTCAGTTAGCTCTAGTGCATCTATTTTTACATCTTTATCTACGATTGATTCTGTTATTGCGCCACAGCCGGCTCCGATTTCTAAGATGTCGCTACCTTCATTAAAATTGTACCAACCAAGTAGATTCTTTCTCTTTGGAGTGAGGTGATAATACATAGGCCAAGCGGGGTTACTATGTAGTGCTTGATTTATTCTCTCGTTGGAATCCTTTGATTTGAATATTTTTAGTATTTCATCTTCGACCGGACCGTCAGAGTACGTTGTGTCTTTTGTATTTTGTATGTAGATTAATTCTACTCCACCGATTTTTTTAGAGGGTATTTTTGCTGCTTTTTTGACCATGTTATTAGTATATACGCTCGGATGGCATTATTCACGCCTTAAGTCGTGTAGAATAAGAGGGAAATGAACGACTCAAATGAATTCTATCAAATTTCACGTCACCTATATTTTTATAGAAACCAAGCAGCAAATATTCTAAAGTCACGTACTTACACAGTAGGCAAAACGCTCAAAACAGCCATAAAACAGCCTGCAGTTTTTAGCAAAAAAGCCGCCGTTATGGCCGTTAGTAATCCCAAAAGACTACTATCGATTGTCACTGGTAAACGAGCAATCCAAAATAACAAAAAAGTACAGGATGAATTGACTATTGAATATAACAGCTGGCTTAAAACTAAAAAATTATCTAACGAAGACATCGTTCGTCAGCAGGTAGAGTCAAAAAAGTTCAAAAAAAAACCTTTGGTATCGCTAATCACTCCCGTCTTTAACCCACCTGTTGATGCTCATATTAAGCTCATTGAATCAGTATTAGAGCAAACCTATTGTAATTTTGAATTATTACTATACAACTTCGGCAACAAACCAGAGATAGAAAAATTGCTGGATGAGTACGCGGCAAAGGACAACAGGATAATCGTAAAACATAATATGCCAAATAAAGGCATCGGAGCTAATTCCAATGCTTGTCTAAAGGATGCTTCAGGCGAATTCGTAGGATTACTTGACCACGACGACGCTTTGACCGTTAATGCGCTGTATGAGTGCGTAAAAGCTTTAAACAAAACTGATACGGACTTTATCTACACAGATAAGGACAAGATTACCGAAGATGACCTAAGATTTGATCCGCAGTTTAAACCAGACTGGTCGCCAGAAATGGCGCTAGGTGGTAATTATATGACACATTTTAATCTAATGAGGACTGAAATCGTCAAGGAATTAGGCGGTTGGGATCCAGAGACAGATGGTGCACAAGATTGGGATATATTTTTGAGGATTATCGAAAAAACCACAAAGCCAGTCCTGCACGTGCCTGAAATTGTTTATCATTGGAGAACTGTCGCTACATCTACAGCATCAGGTAGCGGCGCAAAACCATATGTTTACGCCGCGCAGAAAAAAACAGTCTTAAAGCATTTGCATAAACTTGGAGTTAAGAATGGTAAACCTAAGCATGACATAAATGGTCAACAGAATATCCACTGGCAACAGTCGATACAGCCATCTTTATTAATTCATTCTATATATCACGACACTGGAAATATTTTAAACATCCTTGAGTCTGATGAGGGGCATTCGGATAAAAGATTTGTATTTATTCCAGAAAAAAGGCTAGAAGACAAGGAAAGAAAGTCAATTCAGGACCAGCCGAATGTCAAAATTATTGAATATAAGATCGGGGATTTTGTCGGCTCATTACAAAGTGCTAAGAATGAAATGAGTAATAGGATTATATATATAGTCGACAGCATAAAAGAGGTAAATAATGTTGCTGATGAAGAGCACTGGTCGACACAGCTTTCAGGGTGGCTTGAGTTACCTAATGTGTCAATCGCAGGGGGTGGACTATACTCCGAATCCGGGTATATAGTAGATATAGGAAGTTTCTATGATAAAAGCAGTGCACGTTTTTCTAAGTATTACTTTGGTGCAGGACAGAGGTCGGGGTATAACGGTCACGCACAGTGGATTCGCAACCATACATTAGTAAGCGAGAGGCTTTTTTGTTTTGACAAGAAACTACTTACAAATCTTAAGTCACTTCTGGAAATAAGAGACGATGAGTTTGCCAAAGCATTGGCCGTTATTTGCATCTCGAACAAGCAGCGGTGCGTGTATGATCCCCTTGTTTATGGAGTTGACGGTGTCACTTACGAACTCCGTCTACAATCCTCGGACACACTGAAAAACTATATTGAAGATTCCACGGAACTTCAAAAAACAGGTGATCCATACTACAACACTCATCTTAACAATTCTTACTCTGACCCTAAGCCTAGAATGTCAGGCAAAATAGAAACGGACGTGGACTTCCTTAGGAGCTTCGAGGTCGCTCGTTAGTTGTTTATATTAGGTCCGGTTTCGAATCCATCCACAGTAGTTTGTGAAAGATTAATTATTGTTTCGCCATAGTAGTTATTTGCAAGTGCGGTCAAGCTTGTTATCCATCTCTTTTGATTATCATCTATTCCGTATACCTTCCCGTTTGTACCAGTGATCACCCTACTAGCAGTTCCCGAAATAGTAAATTTATTGAAAAATTTCGATGCGATAGTCATGTATTTTTTGTCACCCTTATAACTATTAAGCGTAGTTAAGTTAGGAATTGTATAGCCCTTACTATTAGACGCAAACAAAACCCCACTAGTCGGAGTTTTTATTAGTCTAGATGCTTTTTCTGTTTGTTTAACAAGTAGGTTGTTAATAATGTTTGGATGCAGTTTTATCACACCTGAGTAGACCCCAAAACCAAGATCCGATAGTATAGAAGGGTTGCTGATGTGGAATATTTTACCATAGCTCAACACATAAACTCTAGAGTCGGTCATAGACTGTACAAAGTAGCCATCAACGCCTGTTGAAGGCAAGTACTTTCTAAAGATGAATCCAAAATCATTATTCGATAAACCGAAAGTTTCGTAAGACGAACTTATGTTGTTGAGCACCCCATTGTTCACTAAGTACTTTTTATTTCCAATTTTTACTGCAGACCTAAGGGTTTGGCCGCTATTAGTAATTTCGTTGATTAGATTGCTAGAAACTACAGTTGCATTGTCTGCCCTCCAAGTGCCTACGTAGTCCGCGTCTATTTTGTATCTGTACCCATTTTCAATATAGTAAGTTGTGGTTCCGTTGGATATCTTGTAACTTACAGACCCACTGGTGCCAAATCTTGCCTGTAGGCTATTTGGCAGATTTACCAACGGGTTATTCCTGTTTTCGCCAAAACCCTCTAAGGCATCCTGTGATGAAACATGTCGAAGATTTCCGTCGTCAAGAACATATATTTTGGGATCCGAAGTAAACTTTACTATAGGGCTTTTAATGAAGCCTCCATAAGAAAGGGTAGAAATGCTTTCACTGCTATAAACAGGTATGGGCCCAGGGCCTGAATACAGTGCTGCCAAACTGTCAGTTGACAGCTGGTATCTTTTCTTCGCAATTAAAT
>CAYGOR010000035.1:2739-9367 GCA_964351635.1 uncultured Candidatus Saccharibacteria bacterium | reverse complement strand
TTCTATGTAGAAACACTCAAGCTTGAAGGCCAGGGCGGAAATCTATCAGCGAACATAGGGCTGAAGACGTTTTATCTGCCTGCAACAGGACTAGACGTATCAACAAAGGTGGTTAAATAATGAATCCCGTTATAGCTTTCACGCCCGGCTATGCTCACACGTTGGTATATTCTTCTAAGCATTCTAAATTTCGCCGCGGCCTTGACATAACACTGAAAGGAGCAATAACGGGATGAAATCTAAAGACATACTTACTCTTGCAGTCATCGGTATCGTTAGCATGGTGATTTCGATTATTATTTCTAACAATTTCTTGGCGACCCCAGAGGACAGACAGCAAGAGGTGGAAGTTGTTGAGCCAATATCTTCAGTTTTTGAACGACCTCCAGAAGAGTATTTCAATGAAGATTCCCTAAACCCAACGAAAACAATAGAAATTAAGCCGGACCCAGACAGTAAGCCGTTTGGTGGGCAATAGCCTTTCTGAGGAGCTCAAGCGAGTATGAGCATTCTATCCACCGACACACAAGAAAAGGTCGAGCAAGCGCTTATAGAAGAGGGCCTTGTTTCCAGACTAGATATGTCTAAGTACCGTGAGCAGGCCAAAGAATCTTCCAAACCTTTATTCGCGATACTAATTGATAACGAAATTATTAACAGCGAGCAGCTTACAAAGACCACAGCCCATGTAACCAAAGTTCCTTATGTCAATTTGTCTGAAGCCAAGGTGGAGCCTAAGGTATTATCTCTGCTTCCTAAAGAGGTAGCAGAGCGCTACATGTCCGTGGCACTTGGCGAGATGAGTGACCGATTAGTAGTAGCGATGCTTGATGCAGATAACGTCCAAGCAGTTGATTTCCTGAGCAATAAAATTGGTCGTCCTCTGAAGGTCTATTCTGCAAGTGAAGACGGCATAAGAAACGTATTATCGCAGTATACGGCGAGCATCGGCCAAGATGTGGCGAGCGCACTGGATACGCAAATATCTTCTCAGGATGCTGATAGCGGGACTAACGAAGAAGACAGAAAAGAGCTAGAGCGTAAGAAGAAAATATCCAACGATTCACCGATTAGCAAGGCTTTAAACTCTGTGCTGGATTACGCTGCTAATAACGGAGCAAGTGATATCCACATTGAACCGCTAGAGACTGAGTTAAAGATTCGCGCCCGAATCGACGGTGTTCTTAAAGAGATTATGCAATTGCCTAAATCGGTAGAAGCTCCTCTGGTAAGTCGAATAAAAATATTGTCCAATCTTAAGATAGATGAACATCGTATTCCACAAGATGGTCAGTTCACTATGACGGCAGGCGAAAAAGACATTGATCTTCGTATAGCTATTTCGCCGGTTGTTTGGGGTGAACAGGTCGTTATACGTTTGCTCGATAAGAGTGGAACTACACTAAAGCTTGAAGATATGGGCTATTACGGTAGAGCGCTTCATACCATCAGAGAAGGTCTGAAACAATCTAACGGCATGATTCTTACTAGCGGGCCAACAGGTTCAGGTAAGTCCACCTCACTTTACGCGTTGCTACAGGAGATTAAATCCGACCAAATCAATATAGTGACTCTAGAAGATCCGGTTGAATATAAGATGAGTGGCATCAATCAAATACAGGTTAATGCTGATGTCGGGCTGACTTTCGCCTCCGGGCTACGTTCGATACTGCGCCAAGACCCTGACGTCGTAATGGTAGGTGAGATTCGAGATAAAGAGACAGCGCAGTTGGGCGTGCAGGCCGCACTAACCGGCCACCTAGTCTTTTCTACGCTTCACACCAACTCCGCTGCCGGTATCTTGCCTCGATTGCTGGATATGGGAATTGAACCATTCCTCATTGCAAGCACAGTACATACAGTCATTGGCCAGAGGTTGGTTAGGCGTACAAACAAACCTCAACCGTATGAGTCTGACCCTGTAGAAACGGCTGCTATCAAGGAAACAATTGGTCATCTGTTACCGAAGTCAAAGGACGAAGTCAAGAAAGTATCAGAACAGTTAGGCTACACGAGCTTGCCTCTGGCCAATCAAAAAGCTTATACTTTGTATAAAGGCACGCCAACTACAGCCGCTCCCGAGGGGCTGAAGGGGAGGATGGGTCTTTATGAAGTCTTCGAAGTTACAGAGGACATCCAAAAACTAATACTTGAGAGGGCCACAAGCGCTAAAATCCAAAAGCTAGCCGAGAAACAGGGCATGGTAACCATGCGGCAAGACGGCTACCTGAAGGCGCTGGCAGGAGTAACAACTCTCGCCGAGGTAAACCGGGTTGCGGCCGCAGAAACTGGTGGAGAAATTTCCGCTGATGAGTCTGAGGACGCTCCCAAGGCAGACCCAGAAGAGGCGGAAGTATCAGAAGACGAGAACGTAAAAGATGAAAAGCCAGAGATGGCAGAAAAAGGCAAGGAGTAAAGGGTGGCAGCAGGAGTAAGAATCGAGGCATTACTCGAACAAGTTATAAAGAAAAAAGCATCCGATCTGCACTTGCAGGTGGGGCTAGCTCCAATGTTGAGGGTAGACGGATCGCTCGAAGCTATTTCTGGCAGTGATATTCTGACGCAGGAATCTGTAGAAAGCCTAATCTTCGCGATTTTGGATGATGATCAAAAGCAAATCTTGCTCAAGGATAAAGAGTTCGATTTCAGCTTTGCCTTTGGAGACTTGGGCCGTTTTCGTGTTAACGCCTTTCATGAGAGGGGTAATTTAGCTGCAGCGCTGAGATTAATTCCTAACGAAATCCTTTCGGTCGAGCAGCTTGGGTTACCTAAAGTCGCTAATAAATTTGCAGATTATCCAAGAGGCTTGGTACTGGTAACCGGTCCGACTGGTTCAGGAAAATCTACAACTCTGGCTGCGTTAATCGATAAGATTAACAGCGAGAAACCAGTTCACATAATAACGATCGAAGATCCTGTAGAATTCACTCACAAGTCTAAAAAATCAGTACTAGTGCAACGTGAAGTTCATTACGATACGTTCTCGTTCTCAGCTGCTCTCCGCTCTAGTCTGCGCCAAGATCCAGATGTAGTTCTCATCGGTGAGATGCGTGACCTCGAGACTATAGCAAGCGCTATTACAATTGCCGAAACGGGACATCTAGTTTTTGCAACGCTGCACACTAACTCAGCCGCGCAAAGTATTGACCGAATGATTGACGTTTTCCCAGCTCACCAACAGCCACAAATTAGAGCTCAGCTAAGCAACATCCTGATGGCGATTTGTTCACAAAGACTAGTGCCAGCTATTGGCGGCGGCCGCGTAGTTGCAGCTGAAGTTTTGATTGCTAATCCGGCTGTGCGTAACATTATCCGTGAAGGTAAATCACATCAGCTTGATGCTGTGATCCAGACCGGTGCTGACCACGGAATGCAATCAATGGATAAAACACTTGTTCAGATGATTCACGCAGGGACAATAAGCTATGATGAGGCGCGGAATGTTGCTGTTGATATTGAAGAATTAGACAGACTGATGAGAGGCTAAAATGAGACTCACAGACCGAACCCAAAGCATCATAAGCATAGCTCATGTAGCTTTGGGCTCTCTCGGGCTATTTTCATCTTTCTTGTTTACGGTGCGCGCTCAACGTACGGTAGGTACGTCAAGCTTGCGCTCCGCACAACAAAGACAAAACTATCTCAGAGTCTGTGCGTCTCAATTAGTCACGACACGCCCTAATCGTTTTTCAATGTTCACTTCTGAACTAGGTCAAAGGAGTTCGTCATGTTGACTTTTGAGTACGAAGCTCGAGACAGCGCAACCGGCAAGAAGATTACCGGTAGCGTTCAGTCTGATAGTGAACGCTCCGTTGCTAAAATTGTAAAAGAGCAGGGTTACTCACTAATTTCGGTTAAAGCCAAAGATGATAGCGGCGGCTTTGGCTTTTTGAAGCGCAAGGTAAAGACCAAAGATAAAATTATATTTTCTAGACAGTTATCGACACTTATTAACGCTGGTCTGCCGTTAGTCCAGAGCCTGAATTCGGTCACCAACCAGACAAAGAGTCCAAAGCTCAAACTGGTGCTGAATGAAGTCATCCAGAGCGTAGAGTCAGGAAAGCCGTTTGCTGAGGCACTATCCAAACATCCAACTGTTTTCAACCAGATATTTGTTAGCCTTGTCTCAGCAGGTGAAGCTTCAGGAACACTGGATGCAGCGCTAGAGAGAATTGCAGAGCAGCAAGAAAAGGATGCCGAGATTATCTCAAAGGTTAGGGGAGCTATGATTTACCCAATAATCGTACTGCTTGTAATGGGTGGTGTTGTCGGCTTCATGGTTATTGCAGTATTGCCTCAAGTAGGCGAGCTGTACTCAGGATTACCTGGCGCACAATTGCCTTTGCAGACTCGAATGCTATTAGCACTATCAGATTTTGCAGTTAAGTTTTGGTGGCTTGTACTGATTATATTAGGGGTATTAGTCTTTATGACTACTCGTTATGCTCGGACGGCTGGAGGTAAGGAAGTAGTAGACAAGATGAAACTGACTATGCCTCCATTCGCAAAGCTTTTCCAGAAGGTTTATATGGCTCGCTTCACACGCACAGGTACAACACTGGTGGCTAGCGGCGTGCCTTTATTACAAGTTTTAGAAATAACTTCGCGGTCAATAAGTAACGTTCATGTGGAGCGTTCTATTAACCGAGCATCAGAAAAAGTAAAGGGCGGTAAAGCCCTGTCGGAGTCGCTTGCTGGTGAAGAAAACTTCCTAGAGCTGGTACCACAAATGATAAAGATTGGTGAAGATTCAGGCTCGCTTGAGCAGATGATGGCTAAAACAGCCGACTATTTTGAGAAGGAAGTGGATGATCAGATAAAGGCTATATCTACAATTATTGAGCCTCTTTTGATGGTCGTGCTGGGTATAGTTGCGTTAGTGTTAGTTAGCGCTATTTTGCTGCCGATATACGGCCTAGTAGGCCAGGATATATAGAAGGTTTAACAATCATCTGAAGAAATGCTTGTGTTTTAATTAAAATAGATGTACGATTCAAGGGTATTATCTACATTCGAAACTATTAAGGGGGGATTCAGAGTGTTGCAATCTATAAGAGATAAAAAGAAAGAAAACGCTGGTTTTACGATTATCGAAGTCTTAATCGTGTTAGCAATAGCTGGATTAATATTGGTAGTGGTACTTATCGCTATTCCTCAGCTTCAGAGAAACCAAAGGAACGAGAGTAGAAGATCTATAGCTGCTCGAGTTGTAACGGAAATAAATAGCTACTCTGGCAATAACAGGGGAGAAATACCTGATAGCGCCGCAGATTTAGCAGACGTCACCGACAGATACCTCAGTGACATCAACATAGATGACCCATCAAGCGGTTCTGCAATGAGTCTTAGTTACGTAAACTCTACACCTACTGATGGGGCTGTTCCGTCAGCTACTGAAGGAACTTTGTCGTACAAAGACGGCTACGTTTGTGACGGTGAGCGGTTAGATTCAGGCGGTGATGCAAGGAACTTTGCGATGTGGACTTTGCTTGAAGGTGGAGCGATAGCCTGCTTCGACAATAGCTAAAGTCATCAACACCTACTTCAAAAAACGGCTCTATTCTAGAGCCGTTTTTCTTTATATACATAACCTCTGCTAACATAAGCGGGTAGATGACAACTATTATAACAATTTACTTATTCGTACTCGGCCTGATGGCTGGTAGCTTTGCTCTAGTGTTGGCTGATCGCATGAAGGCTAAGAAAGATTGGGTAAAGGGCCGCTCACGATGTGATCACTGCAAGCAAGTTTTGCAGCCGATTGACCTTGTACCTTTATTCAGCTGGATAGTATTTCGCGGTCGTTGCCGCAAATGCCGAGTGAAGATATCAGTAGCATATCCACTAACAGAGCTGTTAACAGGGGTTTGGTTTGCCACGTCATTTATGTTTTGGCCGCACGACCTAACCAGCGCAATTAGCGTATCGCAGTTTGTTATCTGGCTGTTTGCGTTGACTATCATGACGTCTCTCCTGATATACGACCTGAGGTGGTTTTTATTGCCGTTTAAATTGATTAATCCTCTGATAGTTCTAGCTATCGGCTACGCTTTGTTAGAGCTTCTAATCACAGATGAGTCTGTCTCTAATCAACTAGTGCAGCTGGCGCTGGCATTTTTAGCTACCTACGGACTGTTTAAGATTATGCATTCCGTTTCTAAAGGCGAGTGGATTGGTGGCGGCGATGTTCGGTTGAGTATCGCTATGGCTCTTTTTACAGGTACATTAGCTGCAGCTTGGCTGAACGTCTTCGCGGCATCGATGCTTGGGCTAGTATTTTCTGCGCCTCTACTGCTGCATGGTAAGCCAAATAAAAAGCGACGTGGCCTGAAGGTTCCATTCGGGCCAACTTTGATACTTGGTCTTCATATTGCAGTTGTGTTCGGCGATCGCATCAGTGAGTGGTTCCAACGAGTATTGATACTCTCCTAAAACAGAGGTCAAAAGATAAAGCTTATGCTATACTGCAGATATTGTTATGAAACACTTCTCGAGCAGTGGGTACACGATTCTGGAGGTGCTGGTGGTCCTTGCGGTATCATCAGCGCTGTTCTTTTCCGCAGTGGTGGCTTTTAGTGGCCGTCAGCAAGAAGTGCAATTCAACCAAGCTGTGCGCGACTTTGATTCG
>CAYGOR010000035.1:1522-2639 GCA_964351635.1 uncultured Candidatus Saccharibacteria bacterium | reverse complement strand
GAGGCAAATCCAAAAGGTGTTGCTGACAGCGTGCGTAGTGTGCCGCTGGAGTGGGGGCTTAAAGTCACAGCTGTTAAAAGCGGCGGCGCCTCAAACCTAGGCTCTGTTGGGTTCTTTACTCCATTCTCTACCGCCTTTGGCATAACTCAAAGTAACGCCACGGTCTCAAATAATCAGCAGGTTAATTTCTGGGCGATTAACGGCAGCAGGCTAAATGAGAGTGAGGCCAATGCTCTTTCTCACATCGAGAATATTAATAGTGAGCCAACTAATGACCCAATAACGATATGCCTTGAGAAAGCAGACGGCAGCAAGACGGCGGCCATCGTGATAGGAGAGGGTGGCACAAGTGGAACAACAATGCATTTTGACGATGAGGTAGCAGATGACTGTGCATAGGAACGAATCAGGCGACACAATAATTGAAGTATTGCTAGCGATGGTGATAGTCGGGCTTACACTCGGCATCGGGTTCAATATCGCGCGTAATGCTCAGCAGACAGGGTATGCAGCCCGTGAACGCTCCGAAGCCGTTTCATTAGCTGAAGGACAGCTTGAGCTTCTGAATAAAAATTTAGAAGGCGGCAGTGCTGCAGATCTTGGTTATGATGGTTCAGATTTTTGTATTTTGAACACCAACGCTTATGTAGCTGATGCTAGCGACACTGGATCAGACTGCTACGGCATTAGGAATCTCAACGGAGAAGACGGCTTTTATAGGCTGAGCATGGATAGTGTTGGTGTGGACAATAATACTTACATATCACGGGTAATTTGGGAGGTTCCGAACTCTCAAGAACCAGCCAGAGTGGAATTAAGGTACAGAACTTATGAATAACCAGAAAAAGCAGTCACAATCTGGCTTTACCATTGTAGAGGTAATGATAGCGACCTTGGTATTCAGCTTGATACTGGTCGGTTCTATGGCAGCTCTTGTGCAGCTGGGTCGGCTGTATCAAAAAGGTGTAATCTCGGCGAGGACGCAAGAGACAAACAGAAATGTCCTGGCCGATATATCTCAGTCGATCCAGTTCACTAAGCAGCCAGTGAGCGTGCCGACGCTACCAACCCCAGCAGGAGTTACAATTAGTGAGAGCCAGCCTCACGTTGGATTCTT
>CAYGOR010000035.1:0-1422 GCA_964351635.1 uncultured Candidatus Saccharibacteria bacterium | reverse complement strand
GATCCAACTAGCGGACTATGGACGATTGAGTTATCATTAGCCTATGGCGACAGTGACTTACTTGAGGCGATTGACGGAAGATACCAATGTATTAGTAATGCAGGCTTCTCTACAGAATTCTGCGCACTTTCCGAATTGTCGACAACAGTGGTGCGGAGGCTTGGTAACTGATGAAGCATAAAGATGAAAACGGCTTTGTATCTATAATTGTCACTTCGATATTGATGGTGTTAGTTTCTTTAATAGTTTTGGGTTTTGCACGCATTATGCAAAGAGAGCAGAGGCAGGCGATAGACAGGCAGCTCAGTACCCAAGCATTTTATGCTGCCGAAACAGCAGTGAATGATGTGAATGAGATGCTGCAAAATAATCCAACAGAATTGGATACAGAGAAGCTAGATTGTGACATTCCTGACGGGGCTCCGTGGAATAATGGAGAAATAGAAACTGGTGTGGAGGATGTTCGCTACACATGTCTGCGCTATGATCAAGCGCCAGGTGATCTAGTGTTTACGAACACAATAACAACAGCAAATTCAGAAGTATTCCCAATCGAGCCGGTGTCGGGCAATAATGTCGAGAGTGTAACTTTGCAGTGGACTGGCGAAGAGGGCAGCACGACGGTGCATAGCAGCGACGGTTCATGCTCGGGTAATTTACCGACGACGTTTGCTCCTAGCACCGATAGCGTTCCGGTCATGCGCCTTGATTTGATATATGCTCCTACATCTGGGTTCGATAAGAGTGAAATTGCCCCTAATAGCGCTAGTTATTACCTGTATCCTTCTGATAGCTGTGGCAACGCAAGTGGAAATTTCTCTATTGCCCAGGGTGATGATGCAGGTCAGGTAGTTTATGTTAGTTGCGACGGCAATGGCTGTGAGTACACGATAAATAATCTGCCTAACTCTGACAGATACTATGCACGAGTTCGCAGCCTGTATAACAACGTTGGTACTCTAAGGGTGACTGCTGAGGACGGTGGTAGTAGCTTCCGATTCCAGAATGCTCAGACTGTAGTCGACGCGACAGGGAAGTCTAGTGATGTATTGCGCAGAATTGAAGTACGTATATCTAATGAGCCTGATTATGATCGTCCAGAAGCGGTTTTTGAATCTAGCAACGGGCTTTGCAAGACACTAGGGGTTATCCCTGGTGCAACTAACCCCGTTCGTGAAGCTAATTGTTACTAACTAATTATTCGTTTTGATTGCGATGAAACTTTTCGTGAACGGCTTTTAGGCGTTCACCTTATGAGACAACCTTGCAGGTTTTCTCATCGCGCCATGCGTCAAATGAATTGCCGCGTGGGCTGCTCTTTTATGCAGGCCCTAGCATCAAAACAGCTCAATCTTCCTTAGATCGATGAAACTTTTCATGGACGGCTTTTAAGTGGGGGTCGGTGACGTGGGTGTATATCTG
>CAYGOR010000034.1:0-9956 GCA_964351635.1 uncultured Candidatus Saccharibacteria bacterium | reverse complement strand
AATGATGCCGAATCCCTGCCAAGTTTTGCCGCTTGTTTGACTCTTGGGGCGATATTATCTATCCATCGACCGCCTAAGTTAACAAAATCTAAACCGTTTACAATCTCTGCATACCGCTCAGTAACGCCACCTGAGACATCATTCGGATATTCTCCTGTGCTTATATAATGCTCGTACCCTCTTAGTAGTTGATTGGTTACTTTATCGCCTAGCGGACTATCATCAATCTTACCGGGAGCTGAATCCACAATTCCTTGGCACTCCCAGCCGCGTTCCATAGAGACTAAAACACTTGCCGCGTCTTTATTAGAGGTTCCACCTGTTTTTCCAATTACTATCTGACTCATTATATATTTAGAAATATTATTTTACTTATGTCTATTGTATTTCATAAATTAATTATACACAAGGGTTGGTGTACTTTTATGTGAAGATTTACTATACTTAAGGTAATAGGCATTTACTTATGAGAGGGTAGATGAAAAAGGGTAAAATTACATCTGTAGCGAACATTAAACGATTTTTGTCGTTTGAATGGTTTCGTAAACTGGGGCGCAACACTCGGTTAGCCATGATTCTTGTGGCTGTTTTGGTTGTTACCGGGGGAATAGTTTTTGGTTTCACAGGGAATTCTAGCGAGGAGACTCAGGTTGCTCAAGAATTGCCAGAAGAAATTGAAGTTGCAGACCTGTCAACAGCATCTGTCACCTACTTTGAGGGAGTCGTGGAATATTCTATTGACGAAGGCAGGGAATGGCAGGAAGTAGAGCAAGACCAGCAATTAGAACAGGGTACATCTATGCGCACGGTAGGAGCTATATCAAAGGCAGTGCTAACATTTGAAGACCAGAGCGAGCTCCGCGTCGATGCAAATAGCGAGGTAGTTCTACAGACAATTACTTCAGGCCGAGTAGTTATCAAACAAAATAGCGGCTATACCTATGGACGATTGGTGAGGAATCTTGAACGAGATTTTGTAGTGAGGACCAAGAATGCCCAGTTTAACGCCCTAGGCACAGCTTTCAGGACTGCAACGACCGGGGATGAGGAGTCAGCTGAAGTATATGACAGCTTGGTGCGTGAAACCGTCACCAACAAAGAAGCTTCCCAGGGCGAGAAAATAATTATCAGCGAAGACAACGGAATAGTTGAGTCTGAGGTCGAAAACTTAGACATTGACGACATAAAAGATATTGAGTTTATTCAATGGAACCGTCAACGTGACATGGATAGCGAACTGTTTAAAGACCATTTGGGCTTTTTGAGCGATTTTGATGGACCAGAAATAGTCATTACATCTCCGGAACCGTCTAGTACTATCAAAGTTTCTGATGGAGACAATCCGACTGTCGTTTTTGAAGGGACCACTGAGGATGGTACCGAGTTAACAGTTTTAAGTAAATCCGTAGCCGGTTCACAGACACAAAGTATTACTGTAGCTGACGGTAAATTCAAATCATCCGAAGTCAAGGCAGCTATCGGCAACTCGGTGTTCGAATTTGTCGGTAAAGATCGCAGAGGAAATGAAACACGCTTGACGATATCACTAACTGTAGTGCGGGCAGCAACCGTTCAAGAGCAAGGAATACAGCTTGCTGTTACTCAATCGAGTGATAAAGTCACTGCGGAGTGGCTAGCAGTTGGCATTAAGGCCGAAGATGGCGTGTATATGGTATATAGCGATCAAATGGGGCCGGTATACCCAGACAGTATTTCTGAGCTAGGAAGCAGCAACAAGTTTACGATAGATAAAGCTACTGCAGGGATGAGCGCAGGGGAAACATATTACTTCAGAGTCTGTCGCTATCTCAAGGACTCCAACACATGCGATAACTACAGCAACGAAGTTTCTATTGTTATCGAATAATTATAAGAAGTTTATTTCTTAACAGGCTCGCGAACTCGAGCTTTTGATGTGACTGGCTTTTCTTCAGCTTTTAGTGCTGTTCCAAAGCGCTTAATCAAGGCTGGAGATATGAAAGTAGTGATGATTACTACCAGAACTATTGTGCTGAAAAGCTCGCTGCTTAGAACGCCTAATGCGCTACCGGTAGCTGCGAAGATAAGTCCAACTTCACCACGAGGAACCATAGAAAAACCAACAAGCATCTTCTCGTTCCTGCTGCCACTAGCAGCAAATCCAGCTATGAACTTTGCCGCGACTGCAACCGCCGAGATGACAAACGCTGTCACATAAAGGCTAGGCTCCAGTAGAGATCCGAAGTCAATCTGCAACCCTGTGTAGACGAAAAATACTGGAATGAATACAAGTCCAATACTATTAATCAAATCTTCGACGTGCGCGTGACGATGCTTCTTTATAACTGAAGCGATTGACTCATCATTTTCAAGATGTTTGATGTCTTCGACAATCTCTGGATCTGAGAACGACTCAAAATGAACTGCATCAAGCAATAAGCCAGCTGCAAACGCACCAATAATTGGCTCTAAACCAAATACTTCAGCTAGATAACCGAATACTAATGCAAAGCCAACCGCGAGACTAAGCTTCATACCAATTCCTGTATGAATTGCGCTAAAAACCTTCGATATCGGCTTAGCCAATAGTGTCCCGATAATAATTGCACCGGCCAAGAATCCAAATGATTTTGCAGCCAGCTCAAATATCAAACCACCCGTTAGTTCACCACCTGTTGCCAACGCCGAGACGACTGCTAGAACTATCAACCCTAAAACGTCATCAATGACGGCTGCTCCTAAAACAGTTTGGGCAGCGCGACTTTTGGTTAGACGTAAAGACCTAAATACTGAGGCCGTAATTCCGACGCTTGTTGCAACTAAAGACGCACCCAGGAAAAGCCTTGCATTCGACGAGACATCCCCGAAGAATATTGGCCCTAGTACAAATGCACCAAGCACAAAGGGAACAACCACACCAATTACGGCAACCGCTAACGCCCTCACTCCAACTTTCTGCATTTCCTTGATATTTGATTCTAGCCCGATAGAGAAGAGTAGTAGTAATGCACCGAATTGTGCTAGATAACTAATGATTTCATTGGCGGCTATATCACCAATAAAACTCCAGCCAAAGTATCCAATGGCGGATAATGCCACACCGGCTAATAGTTCACCTATCACCGCAGGCTGGCCATATTTTTCTACAAAGTTTCCAAGTTTACCAGCAACGAGTACGAGGGCAAACATAGCAAACACAATACCGAAATGATGAGCACCTTCTGCATGGTCACTGTCGGTATGATTATCAGCCTCGGTGGACTCGATATGGGCGTCTCCGTCTGTACTATCAGCATGCACCGATGATATCGTTTCATCCTGTGCAGCACTGGCTATAGATATATTAGTAACGGGGATCATGGTCAACACCAATAATGCTGATGCCGCTAGGGCTTTTTTAAGTTTCATGTAAGAGAGAACCTTCTTAGATTAGATATTTTTTGTATTATATATCACACAATTTGTGTGTCAAGCATCACATTAAATTATATAATTAGAGAGCTAATAGTCCAATAAATAAAAGATCTACCGCTACTAACAGATACATACTTACTCGATGATTATTCTAATTGCTTAGCGCTTGCGGCGACGTAATTCAGCGATTTTCAGGCGGGACGCCTGTCTATCGACTAAAGCCTGGGCTTTATCCAAGCTGGTCTGATCTTTTGCCTCGGCGCGCAACTGCTTGGCTCTTTTTAGCGCTTCTTCTGCTTCTTTTGCGCTAACTTCAGAGTCTTTTTCCGCCTCATCAACAAGAACACGAACAGTGTTATTGGCAATCTCAATCACTCCACTATCAATAGCGTAGTTTGTCTGCAAGTCATCAGGCGTGTTGCTTTGCTCGCGCACTGTTATAACACCAGGGGCCGCGATTGTAACTAGCGGAGCATGATTATCAAATACCGCTATCTGACCTTGAAGGGTAGGGAGCTTAACTTCGTAGACTTTGCTGCGAAGCTTTACGCCGCTTAACGTGACAAGTTCTAAGTGAATCATAATATGTGGTCTCCTACATGCCTTCCACGTCCAAGGGGCGGTTCATCTGCAGAGTCGTAGGGTGGATGTTGCTGCTGAAATCCTCTGCCAGCACTAGATTCTTGCAAGAAAGCATCAGCGCGCGCGTAATCTTCGCGGACACGAACAGGGTGATCGGAATCTCCTTCTAGTATTACAGAATCAGAAGGGACCGTCCTATTAAACTCGCCTAAAGTTTCAGGGCTACTCACTTAGATAACCTCGCTTCGTCGTTTCTAGCCAAGTCCGCTTCGTGCCCAAGTTGTGCAAGTTCGCCAGAGATTCTCCTCGCTGAACTAAATGCATCAGCTACTTTTTTACCGACAAAATACAATACTCCTCCAGCAGCCGATGCAGCGACGACTGCCGCAGTCTCAACATTTCCTACCCCAGCATAAGGATCGCCTTCACGCATAGGTTGATCTATGGATTGTGAACTACTTCTGGGAGCGAGGAATGATTTTGCACCCTCGACTGAACGTGCCACTGAGCCATATTTACTTGGCTGGAAGCTCATAATTATTTCTTCTCCTTGGCCTTAGCTTTGGCCTGACTAATATCACCAACCATATAGAAATCGTTTTCTGATAGGTCATCGAGCTTACCATCTAGAATCTCACGGAATCCAGCGATTGTATCTTCAAGTTTGACGTATTGGCCTGGGTTTCCTGTAAATACTTCGGCCACGAAGAACGGCTGGGTTAAGAAACGCTGGATGCGGCGGGCGCGGGCGACTGTTTTCTTATCCTCGTCTGACAACTCTTCCATTCCAAGGATAGCGATGATGTCTTGCAAATCATTATAGCGCTGAAGTACTTTTTGCACTTCACGGGCGACATTGTAGTGCTCCTCACCAACGATTTCAGGATCCAAGATAGTAGATGTTGAGTCAAGTGGATCAACAGCAGGGTAGAGGCCTAATTCAGTAAGTTTACGGTTTAGAGAGATTGTGGAGTCAAGGTGAGCAAATGTTGTCGCTGGGGCAGGGTCAGTAAAGTCATCGGCAGGGACATAAACAGCCTGGATAGACGTGATTGAACCTTTCTTCGTCGAAGTAATTCGCTCCTGCAAACCACCCATTTCTGTCGCCAAGTTTGGCTGGTAACCTACAGCAGACGGCAGTCGACCAAGAAGGGCTGATACTTCAGAACCTGCTTGAGTAAAGCGGAAAATGTTATCGACGAATAGCAATACATCTTTTCCTTCATCACGGAAGCCTTCGGCAATTGTAAGTCCTGATAATCCAACTCGTAAACGCGCTCCTGGTGGTTCGTTCATTTGCCCGAATACTAGTGATGTTTTGTCCAGCACGCCTGATTCTTCCATCTCGTAGTAAAGGTCGTTTCCTTCGCGGGTTCGTTCACCGACACCTGCGAATACTGAGTTTCCGCTATGGAATTTTGCAATGTTGTTAATAAGCTCTGTAATCAAAACTGTTTTACCAACACCTGCACCACCGAAAAGTCCGACTTTACCACCCTTTGTGATAGGGCTAATGAGGTCGATAACTTTGATACCTGTTTCAAGCACTTCTGTTTTACCAGATAGGTCAGCCAGTTTTGGTGGTTCACGGTGAATAGAAGCCTTTTTACCCTTAGGTGCTGCTTTGCCATCAATTGGGTCACCAACTACGTTAAACATTCGGCCTTGTGTCTCTGCACCGACAGGAACTTGCACAGGCGAGCCTGTTGCAGTAACTTCTGTTCCGCGTGTCAAACCATCTGTTCCGCCCAGTGCTACCGTTCTAACTGAGTTTTCTGATAAGTGCTGCGCGACTTCTAGGTAAACTTCTTTTCCATCTAATTGCAGTGTTAATGCGTCGTAAATAGCAGGCAAGTTGCCGCTTGGGAATTCGACGTCTACTACCACACCAACTACTTGGGTAACTTGTCCTTTAGATTTATTCATTGTTGCTGTTGCCATTATATCTCCTTTTTCTGACTATGCGGCTTTCGACGCTGTTAAATATTCATCTATCTCACTAATCCACACTACGAATTCTGAAGCAGCTCTACGGGTGTCAGTCTCTGTGTCCAGTCGCTCGTTCCAAAAGTATGAAAATATATCATTTTCTTCTGGCGACATTCCTGGCCATAGTGGGTATTTATCCGGCGGAAACTGTGAGTTTCTACTGCGGCCAGCGTTATCAAAATTGTGAGCCAGACTGACGATATAGTCAACTGATTCGAGCTGTTCAGGGCTTAACTCGCCTTGCTGGCTGGTAGGCGCGAAATCATTCATGCCATCTCCTGGACCATACATTATTCTTCACCTCCACTTTGCCCGTCTACCGCTAGACCTTCTATTGGCTCTCTTGAAGGAATCACTGATACATCCAGGCCGAACTCATTCACACATCTATCAACTCCAGCAGCTATATCAGGTCTTATTCTGGCTAATTCCGCTGCATTCTCAGGGGTTATGCGTATTATAGGTGTCATTTCATTGCCTCCGCTCCACCAGTTATTTCTGCTAGTTCCTGGGTAATTGCTGCTTGACGAGCGGTGTTCATGGCTAGTGTCAAATCATCTATCAGCTCTCCTGCGTTATCGCTGGCTGTCTTCATAGCCATCATCCTGCTTGACTGCTCAGATGCTTGGCTTTCTAAGTAAGCTTGCCATAGCTGCACATCAACCAATCTTTCTGCGATAGTATTAAGCACAATTTCTGGAGAAGGCTCGAAGATAGCGTCCTCTAGGCTTTCTGCGGTCTTATTGCCCTCGTGCAGGGCGGCTGGTAACAATCTTTGCATAGCAACTTCTTGCAGGACGCTAGATTTAAAGTCAGTAAACAGTATGTCGACTGCGTCGGTTGTGGCCTCAGTTCCATCATCACTGCGGAAGGCGTCTTTCACGGTGTCTAAGATAGTGTACAGATCGCTAATGGTAGGCTTTTCTGGCATAGAGTCGTAGCTCGCAATTACATCTAGGTCCTCGATCTTGGCAGAAAATCTCGCTGCTTGCTTGCCGACTGTAATTAGCTGAGTTGCTACACCTGCGTCTCTATCTGACCTGAGCTCATGAGTAAGCTTACGTAGAACGTTTGAGTTATATGCACCAGCAAGCCCTCTGTCAGATGTGATAACGATGATTATGCGGCGCTTAGTCTCACGGACATCGAACAGCGGGTGCTTGGATACATCTGTAAGTTGACGCAAGCGCGTTAGTATCTGGCGAGCTGTCTTGGTATATTCACGGCTCGCAAGAGTGGCATCTTGGGCTCGGCGCATTTTTGAGGCGCTCACGAGCTCCATAGCCTTGGTTATCTGCTTGGTATTCTTTACTGTACCGATGCGTGCTTTAATCTGCTGAGTACTAGCCACGTGGCACCTCACGCAGAGCTAATTCTCTAGTTGCTTGTCCTATCCTATGCAGCAGCAAATCTTCGGCTGGCTCCCTCTCTGGCATATCTGGATTTATCCCTAAATCTTGACTTCTGTCAGGCATTTCTTAGGCTTCCTTGTACTCTTTAGCTACTTTTGCGGCTTGGTCTAAAATGACTTTTTGCATTTTGTCATCGACTTTGTTGCCTTTGTTTAGCTCGGTCATTTCTTTCTTCTTCTCGTTACCTAGTTGAGAGAGCAGGGCATGCTGTGCAGACTTGATCTTCTCAACAGGCACTTCGTCGAAGCCGCCATTGGTAGCGGCGACAAGGCTAGCAACCTGCTCCCAAATTGATAGAGGAGAGTACTGTGGTTGCTTCAGTAACTCGGTTAGCCTCTGTCCACGCTCGATACGAGCTTTAGTCTCAGCATCTAAGTCAGATGAGAATTGTGCAAAGGCAGCAAGTTCACGGAACTGGGCTAGGTTGATACGAAGCGAGCCCGCTGCTCCACGTAGAGCCTTTGTCTGCGCAGAACCACCAACACGAGAAACCGACAGACCAACTGAAATGGCTGGACGTATTCCTTGGTTAAATAGGCTTGTTTCCATGAAAATTTGTCCGTCAGTAATGGAAATAACGTTAGTCGGCACGAAAGCAGAGATATCACCGGCTTGAGTCTCGACGATAGGGAGGGCAGTCAGTGAGCCGCCGCCCATCTTGTCTGACATTTTAGCTGCACGTTCTAGAAGGCGAGAGTGCAGGTAGAAAACATCACCAGGATAGGCTTCGCGTCCAGGTGGTCGACGTAGCAATAGTGACATTTGACGGTAAGCAACAGCATGCTTAGAAAGGTCGTCGTAAGTGATTAATGCATGCTGACCATTGTCACGGTAGTACTCGCCCATAGCTGCACCGGAGTAAGGAGCTAAGTACTGCAATGAGGCAGGATCGTTAGCGGAAGTAGCGACCACGATAGTCTGCTCCATCACGCCTTCGCGCTCTAGTCGCTCTACCATGCGGGCTACCTTTGACATCTTCTGGCCAACGGCAACATAGATGTTAACGATTCCAGAACCCTGTTTGGCTTGGTTAATCATTGTGTCGACAGCAACCGCGGTCTTACCAGTCTGTCGATCGCCGATAATTAGCTCACGCTGACCACGACCAATAGGCACCATGGCGTCAATAGACATAAGTCCGGTCATCATTGGCTCATGGACTGATTTACGGTCAAGTACTCCTGGGGCAGGGCGCTCAACGAGACCCTTCAACTTAGTCTTAATCGGACCTTTATCATCAAGTGGCCGCCCTAGTGGATCGACGACTCGTCCTTGCAATTCAGGACCAACAGGCACTTCTAGCACCTGTCCTGACAACTTAACCTTGGCACCAGCTTTTACTTGTGTGTCTGAGTCAAGCAATACGGCACCGATTTCGTCTTCCATTAGGTTTAGGGCAAAAGCGCTAACTTTTGAGCCATCTGCACCTTCTATCTCAAGCATTTCTGAATAACCTGCGCCTGATAGGCCGTAAATCCATGCCACACCGTCACCAATGCGGGTTACTACACCTGCTTTTTCTACATTACCGCTGCTTTTTAGCTGGGTTATCGCTGCGCGTACTTCGCTAGCGAGCTCTTTAACTGATACATCTGCTGCCATTAGTTGCTCCTCATTACTTCTGACTTAAATCTTTGCAATTTCGCTCTTACTGTTAAATCTATCTGATTTTCTCCTGATTGGGCTTTGACGCCTCCGATCACGCTCTCATCAATAACTTCTGAAAAAATCGGATCTTTAGCTCCAAGTAGGGAGGCGAGTTTATTCTTTATCTCGCTAGCTACTTCATGTGCACTTGTTATAGTGACGTGATCGGTGCCGCGCCTGGCAAGCTCCGCATCAACGGCTCTCATGATGGCTGCGGCATCTCGCGTCCGCCTCTCATCAAGCAAGAATGCTGAGAGATTCTGCGCCACACTACTAGCTGATTTACCAGCTTCTAGCTCATCTACCGCATATTTGGCTAGTTCATTTGTGCTAATTTTACTCACTATTTGATCGCCTCACGCAAGTAGTTTTCTACCAGTTTTCGGTCACCAGCGCTGTCTAGTTTCTGATTAAGGATGGCCTCTGTTGCCTCTGTAATTAAGCCTGCCATCTCTGCTTTTAGTCCGTTTCGTGCTTCTGCAATATCGCGTTCGATCTTACCCTCAGCGGCTCGGATGATCTCATCTGCACGGTTGTTGGCTTTTGTCTCAGCCTCCGCAATCATGGCGCCTGTTTCTTGCCGCGATTCAGCAATTATCAAATCAGCCTCTTTGCGGGCCTTCTTAAGTTCTTTTTCGACCGTAGCCTCAAGTTCTGCCTTCTGACGATCCATCTCTGATGTCAGGTGAAGGCCGCGATTAATGTCATCCTCACGCTTTTGCAGGTTGGCTACAATCCCGTCCAGCGCAAACTTCTTTATCACATAGAACAGTACCAAGAAGGTGATAGTAGAAGCTATGATAGCTGGTAAGCTTAGTCCCAAAGCACCAATTCCTTCAGACGCCTCTTCAGCACTATAAGCGCCCTCTGGGCTGCTGGCTGCAAATCTGTAAAGTAAATCGTTCATATCAGTCGTTAATTATATCCTTTCCG
>CAYGOR010000033.1:8559-10682 GCA_964351635.1 uncultured Candidatus Saccharibacteria bacterium | reverse complement strand
CTAGATAGTTCGACTAGCGAAAAAAACCAAAACCCATCCCCCTCATGCTTGCAAGGCAACTGAGAATACAGGTATTATTACAGAAATAAGGAGAAATAATGTCAGCAGAATTTGTAGTGTTTGACGATTCTAGAGATGATAGTACTATTCAAATTGCAATGCAGGAAGTTTGCATAGCATTTTAACTATAAGTGCTGAAGATAATACCCAGATAAGACTATAGAAGATGGCTAGTCAAATAGTTACTATTTGTACAGCCATGTAGAAGAAATGGTATATAATTATAGTTAGAGATAAGTGGGAGGAAGTCGCAGGGAGTTATACTTTATTAAATGTAACAAATGTGATATAATATTATTATGGCAACAAACGAGAAGAAAGTAACTACGTTTAAATACGTCAAGGTTAATGATAAAAAGCTTATTAAGCTCGTCGAAAAAATGACCCCTGCAATTAAAGAGTTAGCTAAAACTTAGATTGTCATGGAGTTTAGCCTCCCCGACGAAGATGTAGTATTGCGAATTCATGATCTGGCCTTGAGTATTGGCGGCGGACTCGAGGGCGTGTTACATCCTGAACGCATTCCCGCTGCTCTTGGTAGGCCGCAAACATTTGTAGACTATAGAGAGACATGCAATATCCATCTAGTTTGTGCAGTATTATTACATTCTCTTGCTACTAGTCACCCATTTACAGAAGGTAATAAACGTACAGCTTTATTAACTACAATAATGTGCTACCAGGTAAACGGGATCGACCTTCATATGTCCCTAATAATGAACGAAGCATATAAAGAACTTGTACTATGGGTGGTAAATGACAATCCAGAAATTGACGAGATAGCTGCAAGATTGAAGCTGCTTGTCGAAAAATTTGAACCTAAAGACACACCATCACTTATGGCTAAGCTTAAAACAGTAATAACAAATCGTGCTCAGGGATAATTTTTCATAAATGGAAGCAGTAAACTGAGGCTTAGCATAATCATGGTGTTCAGCCACCAGCTAAAAAGTCATAGTACTATTCAGTCTTATTATTGCTGATTGCGGGGAATACTTAATTAAAATTATGTATTTGTACAATACTGCGGGGTATGGGGCATGAAAAAGCTGAATTCCGATTCGGATGTTGCCAGAGTGACAAGAACTGCAGCAGCTCGAGGAGGAAGCGACAGCGCCTAGCGGATGCCTTGTCAGCTATGACAACAGGTGAATAGCGAATTCATGGTTCCAGCCCCATGTTTTGGATACTTTGTCGCACAAAGTATCAAGAATTTAAAAAGCAAGGCAGGTGCTGACCATGTTGGTGAGTTGCTATACTACCCCCATGAACACAAACCCAAACGCAAAAATAGTCTTGTGTTACGGTGACTCAAACACATGGGGACGATTACCAGATAGAAGCGGACGCTATGATGCTAGTGAAAGGTGGACGGGACAACTGCAGAATATACTAGGTGATGATTATTACATTATTGAGGAAGGGTTGGGCGGACGAACTACGGACATCGATGATAGTCGAGAACCTGAGAAAAACGGCAAGACGTACTTACTTCCATGTTTAAAGTCTCATAATCCTGTAGATACAATTATTATCATGCTTGGGACTAACGATCATAAAACTAGATTTAATCGCTCAGCACAAACCATCGGCGATTCACTGCGAGGACTTGTCGATTTGGTTAAAAGTAATGTAACTTCAAAAGATGGTAGCCCGACACAGATAGTATTAGCTAGTCCTGTGATAATAGAGCCAAACGCACCAAGATTTAAAGAATTCTACGGGGGTGATTACTGTGATAGCGCGGGTGACGAATCTGAGTTGCTGGCAGTGATAATGGAAAAGATTGCTGCTGAAACTGACTGCATATTTGTAGATGCGAGTGAAGTAGCTAAGGTCGGTGAGGATGGGTTGCATTTAGATTCTGAGTCAAACCAAAGATTAGCAGAAAAGTTCGCCAGTGTAATAAGTACCTAAATATCCTGAAGCATAAAGTTGCTATACTACCCCCATGAAAAAAGCAGTCTTCCTAGATAGAGACGGTACAGTAAACGTCGGAACCCCAACTTACGAACGCGTTGATAGCGTCAATAAAGTAGAGTTGCTGCCAAACACACTAGAAG
>CAYGOR010000033.1:0-8459 GCA_964351635.1 uncultured Candidatus Saccharibacteria bacterium | reverse complement strand
TACGAACGCGTTGATAGCGTCAATAAAGTAGAGTTGCTGCCAAACACACTAGAAGCATTAAAGCTATTGTCTGAACTTGACTACTACGTATTCTTTGTGACGAATCAAGCAGGCCTCGCCGAAGGACTAATAACAAAAGCGCAGTTTGATGAAATTAACGATAAAGTGCTGGAACTAGTGGAACCTAGTGGCATAAAAATAGAAAAAACTTTTGTCTGTCCACACGGTGAAGACAGCGCCTGCGACTGCAGAAAGCCTAAACCCGAGTTACTTATTAATGCGGCTAGAGAATACGACATCGACTTGAGCCATTCGTGGATGATTGGTGATCGACCCTCGGATGTAATGACTGGTGTAAACGCAGGGACACATACTATTCTTGTAAAAACCGGCGTACCAACCGTAGGGACTGCTGAAGCAACCGAGACCTTTCCATCGCTACTTGAAGCAGTAGGATACATCTCTACTAGAAATTAACTAGATCTAGTACATTAAATTAAGCACACAAAAAAAGACGCATGATTGCGTCCAATACAGCCATACCCTTATCTTCCCATAATATCATATAATAAAGCAAAAGTCAAGTTTCGGAAATGCTCTATTCTGCTCATGCTTGCAGTTGTTTACCTAGAGTCCTACACTTAAAACCAAAGGAGAAACTATGACAGTAGAAACAATATCAGCGGCAGAACTGTTTGGAGTGAATGAGGCACTGAATCATAATATAGGTAAAGATGCATTATTTTGTGGAGAGCGAGAGTATTCACGTACAGTAGAAGAGTTGAGCGTCGATGAAGACATATTTGCAGATGGTGTTATAGATAGACTCGCACAGAGAAGAGGTCAGCGTGCACAAGATAGGTATAAGGAAGAAGTTGAGCTTGGACATCATAATACTCTTAGGCATAGAAACGAAGGGTTCATTGCTCTACTGTCCTCATATGTCACACCATCGAGAGAGGATCAGATTGTAAGAATTTTTGAGGTTGATGAGCCTGAATTGGGATACCCCGAACTAGCTCGTGTGGATCACCCAACTAGGCCCGACGGATTTCTATTGGGCCTAAAGTTTCAGGCAGGTCAAATAATTACACGTCATGGACCTGGAATTTTAAGTGAAATGGAAGGAATGGATATCTGGCATCCAAGCGAACAATTTCGCAGTTCGGTAAAGGATAATTTAATGACTTGGTACGAAATGTTATGCCTTGAAACTGTGGAAATCGCCAGAGTAGAGTCTACAAGTGGGTTGCTCTGGCAGAACACGAAGTTCACTCCTGAGGGTGCACGTAGGCAACAGCAACCGGTAGACATCCTAACGACTCGATAGACTATTATTACTTCTTAAAGTATCTTCTCTGAGCATTCCACCCCGTAGCCATAACCCGTCCTTGAGCAATCAATTGACACAAATATTTTGAGGTTGTGCCAGGAGCTATATAGGTATTTTTTGCGATGCGCGGTAGGGGAGCGCCGTTGTCTTTGGCAAGGTAGGCAACAATGGCATCGAGATTTTCCTGCATAGTTTGCTGACGTTTCTGAACCCCCAAAGTAGCGAGCTGTTTTTGGTTCTTCTTGGTCCAAAGAGCACTGGCAGCTTTGAGCTGTTCATCAGAAAGCTGACGTACGTCGAGTGTCGAGATGTCGAACGGCTTTGGCTTAGGAGTAGGTTTTGTAGGCTCTGGTTTAGGGCTTTCTGGGTTTGATACTGGCTTGGGCTTGGCTGTTGGCTTTGGCTTATTTTCTTTCGGAGGAGGACTAGCAGTTGGCTTTTCCTCTACTTTTGGCTCGTGCGGCGTGGGTTCAGGGTCTGGTTCTTTAGGTGATTTAGTCTCAGGTGGAGTTTCGGGAACAGCCGCGTTCTGGCTAACAGACTCGGTCTGCGGCGGTTTAACTATTTGTTCAGCCGTATCCTTAAGTTCAATAGGTTCAGCTATTTCTGCTTCATCAACAGCTGGATTCTGCTCATCGTCCATATGGTTACTGTAGCAGAATGTCGCTAAAGCGCGATGGGTTCTTTAGGAAAGCCTTTTTTTAGGGCTTTTAGGATGGCTTCGCCTAGTGCGGGAGTGCGGAAGGGTAGACTGGCGAAGGCTTTGAGCGGTATCCATAGCGGCGTATGTTTATTCTCGGCGTAAGGGTTTTGGTTGAGTAGCGCTTCTTCAGATAGTTCTCCGAGAGATATGCCACCGTGAGGCTCAACGCTAGCTATAAAAATAGACTGGTCATTATAGACCGGGTCATTATGATTCTCAGTAAATACTAACTGGTGGCTTTTGACTCGGAGCCCGGTTTCTTCCAGGACTTCACGCACAAGACATTCTTCGATAGACTCACTGTCGTTTTTCCTGCCACCTACTAGGGTGTAGTAGAGCTGGTTATTTTTCTGGCGCTGCATAACAAGCATCTGGCCGTTCTCAATTATGATTGCGCGTGCAGCCTCGGCCATAACTACTCTGTGACCTCGAATGTTGCTTCGATAGTTTCGCCATTAACAGCGTATTCCGAATGCATGTTGCTGTTTAGGGCAACGCGGAATGTTGCGCTACCTTCTACGGAGCCGCTGTAGTGGAAGTTAGGGCCGTAGAGCCTTCCTATTTTCTCGCCGTCAACGTAAAGGTGTGCGTGACCTTCGCCGACGACATTTTCTTCGTTGACATTATCGGGCGCAAATGTGAATTTTGTAGTCTCTATGCTTACGTTGTAGCCGCTCTTTGCGTCTTTTTCTACAGTGAGCGATATAGTAGGGGCGTCTTCTTCGCTGACCATAAACATGCTGTCATGACTGTGCATCTCATCCGCCATAGCTGATTCCTCGGCTGCGTGATCATGATCGTCATCAGTATGACTAGTTTCTTCAGAAGCGTGATCGTCATGATCGTGGTTTTCGCCTATGGCATTTCCAGCTAGGAAACCACCACCAACTCCCAGGATGAGCGCTAATAAAACACTAATTCCAAGCTGAGCGCTGTTGATATTTTTCTGTTTACCGTCCGACATTTCATCCTCACTTTTGGCTGAATTAATATAGTTCAGATTATAGCAGTTTCATTAAGTAAGTGGAGCCACCTAGCAGGATCGAACTGCTGACCTTCGCGTTACGAATGCGATGCTCTACCAACTGAGCTAAGGTGGCTTGCTCTAGCAGCAAATTATATCAAAGTAGGTTTCTGTTTATGGCAGACTTGTCATTCTAATATTCGCACGAACGTTAGAATGTAATAAATTACCCTCGACCAACGGTTTATTGCTTTAATTACCCCTATATCTTCGCTATACTTGTTTATAGACATATGAAGGTTCCAAAAAATTATTTTCACACTAAATCAGTAGTGGTGCTGCTGAGCGCTAATCTCGCGCTGGCTTTACTGGTGATTATGTATGTGGTGCTGTCTGTTGATACGAGCGAAAGTGTATCGAGCGTTATCTCGTACAGGGATACAACAAAAATCGGTCAAATTACCGGCACGACATCTGAGCTTTACCAGTTTGCACTGTTTGGCGCGCTAATCACTGGGGCATCGATCATTCTGAGCCTGAGATTATTCCATCTGCGAAAGCATGTGGCTGAAGCGGTGCTGGGGCTGAACGTCATCACGTTGCTCCTAACTATAATAGTGTTCAATGCGCTGGGAACGCTTAACGGCTAAAGGTGAAATACGAAATACCACTGCAAAAAGATAAGGGCGCTGTCTGGCGCTTTTTTGAAATTTTACCGGGCACTTTAACGTGGACGGCGCTTGCTCTGCCGTTTATCCTGGCGCTGTTCAGCGTAAACACAGCTGCGATAATAATGATTGCCTATCTGTTATTGTGGTTCGTTAAAGCCGTTGTTTTGAACATTAGAGCGGTTCAAGGCTACCGAACTCTGACAGTGCACGAAGGCCTGGACTGGTTGGCACTCATGGAGGATTTGGACCAAGAAGACAACCATAATCGATCATTCCCGCGCTGGCACTATGAAAATAAAGAACGTCAGCTGAGGTTTCCTAATGGAATTAATAGTGATGATGTCATTCACGCCGTGATTGTCGCTACCTGGAACGAAGCGCGAGAAATACTGAAGCCGACACTCGATAACGTCAAGAATAGCTATTATGACAAGAAGAAGATGATTGTGCTGCTGGCCTATGAAGATCGCGGCGGAGAAGCAGTTGAAAAGCAGGCCATCGAGCTGATGCGTGAATACGAGGGCGAGTTCATGGTGTCGAAAGCTACTAAACATATCGATTTGCCAAATGAGGTTATCGGCAAGGGCGGGAATATAACCGCTGCTGGGCGTGAACTGCAGAAAATAATTGAGCAAAAGGGTATCGACCCGAAGAACGTTTTAGTAACGACGCTTGATGCCGATAACAGGCCTCATCCTTCGTATTTTGCTGGGCTTACATATGTGTATGCCTGCACGCATGATCCAAAGTACATGTCATTTCAGCCGATTCCAATGTTCACGAATAATATATGGGATGTACCCGCGCCAATGCGCGTAATCGCGACCGGTAACTCTTACTGGATGATGATTCAGGGGTTGCGGCAGCATATGCTTCGTAATTTTTCAGCCCACGCGCAGCCACTTGATGCACTAATCGAGACTGATTTTTGGAGCACTAGGACTATAGTCGAGGATGGTCATCAGTTTTGGCGTAGCTATTTCCAGTTTCACGGTAAGCACGAGGTAATTCCGATATTTTTGCCTATTTATCAAGATGCAGTGCTGGCTGAAGGTTATCGCCGAACGCTCAAGGCGCAATTTATTCAGCTGCGGCGCTGGGCATATGGTGCATCCGACATTGCTTACGTTGCGCGCTATGCTTTCTTTCATAAAGATAAGAAAAAGATTCCATTTCACGATAGGTTTTTCAAGTTTGCTAGGTTGGCGGAAGGGCATTTTAGTTGGGCAACTGCTCCGCTAATCTTGGCGTTTGGAGCGATTGTACCGTTCTTTTTCAATCAGACGGATTTCGTAGCTAATCAGTTGCCGCAGATTGCCAGCAGGGTCCAGACTTTTGCGATGGTCGGTATTTTGATAACTTTGTTTTTAAGCTTTAAAATTCTGCCGCCGAAACCGAGCCGTTATGGGAAACATCGCACATTAACGATGGTGCTGCAGTGGGCCTTGCTGCCGATTACTACGATTAGCTACAGTTCGTTTGCGGCTTTGAACTCTCAGACCAGGCTGATGTTTGGCCGATATCTGGGCAAATTTGATGTTACAGAAAAGGCTGTAGTGAAGGATTCTGGAGAGACTGTCACGTCCCACGCAGAAGAAGAAATCGCCCGTAGTAAAGTCGAATAATTTAGCAATATTGGCTAGCATTAGGAATACTTTGCTTTGAAGACGGCGGCAGAGGTAGGATCGAACGCCTCTAAAACCTCATGAACTATTGAATGAAGTGACTCAAGCGGTATTTCAGGCGTATTTAGGGCTAATACCCTAGCTAAAACGGTGTCTGTAAGCGCACTGGAGGCTGCCTGAGCACTACTATGGTGCCTTAGTGAGTCTGAGACCATAAACAATATCTGGTCTCGTTCAAGGTGCTCAGGTGGCGTATTAGAAGGGTGAATTATGCGGTGTGAGGTGGAGAAGTCTATTAGTTCACGAGTAGTCCAAATACTGCTGCAACTAGAGCATTTGCGTCGCCTCCAAACTTCTAGATTATTGTGCGACCTTGAATTAGTAACGCTTGAGCTTGCGTTGCAGTAAGGGCAGTTCATGATAGTAAGCATAAACATTACTGCTACCTATGTCAATATGTTGACATCACGGTGGCAAAAAGTGGGTGGATAAGTACTCGGATAACTTTGTATAAAGCAAAACACCCCTGCGATAACAGGGGTGTCCGACTCGTCCACTATAAGTCGTTAAGATTGCTTACTAGCTCTTGGTCGTCGAACTCGCCCTTTTACAGGAATAGTTGACGTCAGCTCTTCATAAAAGAGCCTAAACCCAGCAAGCGGTTTTGCATTGTTCTTCAACAAGCTCATCCTCACTTAACCAAATCATTATAACATACATAAGCGTTATCGTCAATACTTTGTTGTTATCATTACCTCTGTTAGACTAGTTGCAGCAATGGGAATATTTATAGAAAAACATACATTTGGTAAATATGGACGGGCGGGGGAGCTCACCACACGCAGAGGAATCGTTAAAACGCCGACGTTCATGCCCGATGGCACAAGGGGCGCTGTTAAGGGTTTAACTCCTCAGCAGGTGGTAGATACGGGGGTCGAGGTAGTGCTTGCGAACACTTACCACCTGCACTTAACGCCAGGCGAAAAGGTTATAAGCGAGCTTGGCGGCATTCATGGATTTGCTAACAGGAAGGGGCCAATGTTGACAGACTCTGGAGGGTTTCAGGTGTTTTCACTTGGCGGGCATGTCAAGATAACTGAAGAGGGGGTGCATTTTACAGATCCTAAGAACGGGGATAAAAAGTTCCTCACTCCTGAAGAATCAATAAGAATTCAGCTAGAGCTAGGGGCGGATATGATTGTTGCTTTTGATCATTTGGTCGGGCTGGATGATAATGTCGCGCCTGCAGACGTGAAGGATGCTTTTGATAGGACTCACCGCTGGCTTGAGAGGTGCATAATTGAGTTCAAGAAGCTGACCAAAGGCATGATAGGTCCAGAAGACGAGCGTTATGGATCGGATGCGCCTAACCAAAGACCGCTATTATTTGGGGTTGTACAAGGCGGATTAGACCTAGAGCTGCGTAAACGAAGCCTGGTTATTATCCAGGACTCTGAGGCGGATGGAATTGCTATTGGTGGATTGTCTGTCGGTGAGACGCGAGAAGAAATGGAAGTCGTTTTGCGAGAATTAGCGCCACTGTATAGGCCTGATAAACCTCGATTTTTATTGGGAGTTGGCACACCTGAAGATCTAATAATAGCGGCTGATAACGGGATAGATATGCTGGATTGTGTGTTGCCAACGCGTAATGCTCGCCACGGTGTTGTCTGGGGAGCAGGTGGTGAAAAAGTTCACCTTACTAACGAAAAGTACAAATCAGATAATGCGGTCATCGAAGAAGGCTGTGATTGTTACGCTTGCGCCGAAGGCTTCTCTAAGGCATTTCTAAGGCATCAATTTAAATCGGGCGACCCCCTGGCTGGAACTCTATCATCGATCCATAATCTGCGTTACATGATGCGGTTATGTGAGGGGTATCGAAAATGAAAGCTCTTATTGTTGGCGAACCAGGATCCGGAAAATCAACTTTTGCCGGAGAAATGGCGCAACGCTTGGAGATTCCTCATGTACCGATTGACGAATTTGCATGGGGACCCGAGTGGAGAGAAGTTAGCGATAAACTGCTGTAAGAAAGGATAGACGCAGAGCTGGGTGAAAGCAATGAATTCGTGGTGGAGGGTAGAGACGCGGATAAGTTGTCAGTAGAATTTATGCAAGGTCTGACAGATGTCGTATTTCTGAATACTCCATTCAGAGAAAGTTATCCGGCGGCAGTTAAGCGCAACACAGTAAGGCTTATTAGCGGCGAAAAAATATGCGGTGAAAATCGTGAAACGATATTATCATTTATTTACATATCCGTGAGTATGGTCGTAAAACATTTACCAAAAAAAGCACTGTTTCGCGAAATGGCACTTGCTAATCAAGGTGTTAATGCGCACATATTTGATAGCCGCAACGAAGCCTACGAGTGGCTGGAACAACTATCGTAATTTAGTAATGAAATACGGGATAATCAATGAAACGTCTTTGTGCTCATGGCTAAATCTTTAAGTAACGTGAAACTTTAGTGTTGCCGTAATAGCCGGCTTTAGAGAGACTTAATTTACCTGGGTCTATTTGAGGTGCCTTTACCGTTCCGTGGCTGCCAACTTTCATGGGCCCGGTAGCGATACGGATTTCGTCGTAAATGTTTTCGGCCATAAAAGTATTGTGTACTTTGTGGCCGCCTTCGACTAATACTTTGTTGAAGCCGTTCTCGGAGCACCATGTATATATATCAGCTGCTGGTTGACGTTTAGATATTTTAACTATATCTACGCCTTTATTTTTAAGGGCCGATAAATCGCGCGACTTGTCAGTAACAAAAATTATTCTCCGCACACCGTCATCGCCGTCAAATATCCGTGAATTAACATCTAGATCACCAGAACTACTCAACACCGCGCGCATAAGAGTAGACTTATTAACATATTCTTCATTTAACCTTAGCGAAGGATTGTCGCGCCTAATAGTGTTAGCACCAACTAGTATCATATCGCATTCACTACGTAACTTAGCCACCTCATCCCAGTCTTCAGGACTAGATATGATTAGCCGACTTTCACCATCATGATCTAAGAAACCATCTGCTGTTTGCGCCCATTTGAGGATAATTTTCGTCATAAAAACAGTGTATCAGTTGTTTGGTAAATAAAAACGATCCTCAAAGTGTAGGATCGTTTTTGGTGGGCGATAGAGGATTCGAACCTCTCACCTC
>CAYGOR010000032.1:0-11142 GCA_964351635.1 uncultured Candidatus Saccharibacteria bacterium | reverse complement strand
AAAATCGTACCCTCTTCAATATCACGCTCATCAGGCAATGACCCTGTTACTAATTCTGGTTTTTGACCTGGGTTATATGGCTGTAGAGAGCCGGTGTATTTCTTTTGACCACTTCTTGTAACATATTGCATTGCGATTGTATAAAATGGTCGCACCTGCTCAATCTCTTCATACGACTCTAATTCATTGATATCTTCCCTTGTAACCTGCTTTACTTGCAGACTACCACCATCACCTATCTCTACATTTCCAAAAGCTTCGTCGTATTCCTGCGGCTGATCAGAAGGTCCTGCACCAGTATTGATTACTTCTGCATCTCTTCCTACTGTTAACTCAGCTGGATCAAAATTGCTACTAACTAAATCATCTGTATAATTTCTTACCCCATTACTAGCCGAAAGTGTCAAGGCAAGAGTGAAGCCGCCTACTGAAATAGCTAGCGCAGTTAGCAACGTGCGTAGCTTCGCTGACCGTAATCCTCTAGCAGCTCTTTTGATCAGGTCTCGCCGACTCATTTCTTACCTTTCTTGACTTTAATACCTTCGACACTTTCGATTTCGCCATCTTTCAAATGTATCTGAATGTCACATTTTTTTGCCAAGTCTTTATCGTGAGTAACAATAATCAATATTGAACCCAGACGTTTGCTGATATCGAATAGCAAATTTTCTACTATCCCGCTTGTATGCGAGTCAAGATTGCCTGTGGGCTCATCAGCAAATAATAACTTAGGTTCGTTTACCACAGCCCTAGCGACTGCGAGCCTCTGTTTTTGGCCTCCCGACAAATTACGAGCTTTCTCGTTTCGCTTATCCAATAGATCAACTGCTTCTAAAGCATTCTCTGCCTTAGCGATTCTTTGGCCCCTGGGAAATTTACTAATTTCAAGAGGTAACATGACATTGTCGATTGCAGACCGATTAGCCTCAACGAAAAATGATTGAAAAATAAAACTCATAGATTTAGCACGAAAACTGTCAGCTTGCTTCGGACTCATACCAGTTATGTCTACAGCGTCGAAAATCACTTTGCCGCTTGTAGCATGATCTAATCCACTCATAATATGCATCAGTGTGCTTTTACCTGAACCGCTCTTGCCTACTATTGCTACCGAGGATTTTTCTGGAATTTTAACAGAGACGTTTTTCAGCGCATGAAAAGCTGTATCGCCCCCACCGAACACTTTACTGACTCGTGAAACTTCTAACATCTGCATGCTATTCTAGCAAATAATCATGGTTTCATATATTATTTTGCTTATGACTAAAAAGAAAATTATCAACAACCATTCACTAACTGTTACCCGGATTACAAGAACGATGTTCTTTTTGTGCCTAGTGCTAGCTGCAAATGTTATTGTTTTCGATAGTGGTAATCTTCTTGCTAGGGAATCTGTGATTGATCGCTGGTTATTAATAAGTGGTCTTTTGTTAGTGTTCATGTTTTCCTGGTTCATCGTGGGCGTCAAGAATACTAAATCTCCTGTCTACTCACGCTGGTTTGTGGCTTTGATTTCGGTATCATTACTGGTTGCTAGTGGCTACCTAACATACTGGGAAAGAGGAATGGCAAGCACCTCAACTATCTTTTACGTGTTACCCGTACTTGTTGCTGCGACGCTAAAAAACCGACATGCTATTTTGGCTAGTGCCTCACTGTCTGCGGCTACTTACGCTCTATCGGCGGTACTGTATTTCAATACAAATTTCAACGAAGGATACAGGATTCAGCTCTGGGGAAGTATTCTTCTTTATTCTGGAATCATTTTCGTAAGTGCATGGCTCGTCATGATTGTGGCCGGACTTCGTAAAGATTCACTCTAGTCGGTAAATGCATCGCAAAAGCTTTCGCCTTCAGTTGCAATACCGCCGTCGGCAATGATTTCCTCACAGTAAATTCTATTACTTTCGTGTTCTCTCGCGTTCCAGTTAAGTATTGCAAAAATCAATATTGCAGCGGAAAGCACAAAGAAGATGTACCTTCTGACTCCGCTGTTAACAACTCCAAATATAAATAACCCTAGGACTAGTGCAGCAAAAAATACCATAGCAAGAATACCGAGCCCAATGTTCGCGCCAATTGCGGCGTGGTTCATTTCGTTAATCGCAATCTGTCAATTAGCCACTCATTACCAAGCGTACTCAAAAACCAACCTGCCCTAGGACCAGAATCTCTGCCAATAACTAACTTGTAGATAGACTGAAAAAGCTGTTTCGGCTCCATGTCAACTTTATCTCTCAATTCATAAACTGCTTTATGGTACCACTCACCATCTGCATTTTCAGGGGCCTTCTCAATGATGTCAGCGAGTTTACTAAAGAATTCTATCTGATCAGGAGTAAATTCTGTCGGCTTTACTTCGTCTCGGACAGTAAATACTACATCCTCATCAGCCCAGTTGTTCAACCAATTCTCGATAAATTCTAACTCCCTATTCACGATTGAGGCGTCCTCTGAAGCAACACCACTGTATTCGGTGCGTTTTATTACCTCGCCGGTTTTAGTTTTATCTCTTAAGGAAGACTGGTAGCTGACCTGAAGATGAGTAAATGGGACCCTGCTGACGGTCGGACTATCGATTCCTGATAGACATAGTTCTAATAGCTGCTCATCATCAGCAGTTTTATCGTCTTTCGCGAGTAGCGCACTGAAATCATCGAAGAGTTTTATCAGTGTTTCGTTAGTATCAAAAAACAATAATTTAGATGGCGGGAAGCGCAACATAAAATACCAAATAAGCTCCGGTGGCAAGATCTTTAGCAGGTCTACTGCGGTAAGAGTGTCCCCTGCGCTTTTGCTCATTTTTTTATTTTCACCAGTTTTGTTTATGAAGTCATATGGTACGGGTAGCGGTGCCTCACCATCGTAAACTCTTTTAACCAGTTCTTTACCGGTATCGTACGAACCGCCTTTGGTTGCGTGATCGCGACCAAAAGGCTCGGCTTTGACCCCTAATAACGCCCACCTTGCAGGCCAGTCCAAGCGCCAATTTAGTTTAACTTGACCATCAGTATAGCTCACCTTAGTTTCTTCGCCGCCAGCTGATCGGTAAATGATTTGTTTATTACCTGTGTCTAAGGATAAAACTTCACGATTTTTTAGCCTACCATCTTCGACTATTTGCACAGGAGACCATTGTGGATCGAGCTTCCTGCCCGAAATCTCTACAATAATGCTTTTTGCTTCTTCAAGTTTTGCGAAGGTTTGCTCAATCACGTCTGCATAAAATCCTTCACGGTATTTTTTGTGCGCTCTAACTATCTCCATTTCGAGCTTGAGCTCCTTAGCTGCATCAATAAGATCGCGTAGAAAATAATCAGCATAAGAACCATTTCCATCTGGTGAGGGCACATCGCAAAGCGGCTTTCCTAAATGCTCCTGAAAAGACTCATCAACGTCGACCGGTATTTTGCGGAGTACATCTAAATCGTCTACAACATGTATGTGGCGCGCTTTATGCCCACGACGTCTAAGTTCGCGGTAGATAGCTTCGGCTGTTAATACCTCGCGTAAGGTTCCCATGTGATACGTTCCAGATGGCGACACACCAGATGACACCACGATTTCTTCATCAACGTGCTTCGTAACTAGCTTATCTACGATTGTGTTCAACCAATTCATACCAGCATTCTACCTGATAAACTGCAAAAGTTACAGAGGTAGGACTACTTTACGGACTGGATTTTATACTTTGTTGTCTTGGCAGGCGTGACTATTTCTACTTCTTCGCCAACTTTTTTGCCAAGTAGAGCTTTCCCGATCGGTGATTCGTTGGACACCTTGCCTGCTAGCGGATCCGCTTCGACAGAGCCCACAACTGTAAATTTCTTTACGCCATCTTTGTTCTTCAGTTCAACTTCATTACCGAGCTCTACAACATCTTTTTTCTTTGGTTGCTTTATAACTTCAGCGTTCTTAAGAACATGATCAATCTCTGCTATTCGCGCTTCATTTCTTTCTTGTTCCTGACGCGCAGCGCTATATTCAGCGTTCTCTGACAGATCTCCAAATTCTCTTGCAGTCTTGATACGTTCTGCGACTTCTCCACGCTTTGACACCAATTCATTCATTTCGGCTTTAAGCTCTTTAATGCCTTCAGCAGTAAGTTGAAATTGCTTTTTCATAATATATTCTTCGCCCTTTTACTTTATTTAACATTGGTCGATGACTGTATTTGAGTGTTTATGTTGGCCAAGACTATACCAAACCAGGGGTACTCTTGCCTAGTCTTGTTTTAGGAGGCTTTTTATCGTTTCGACTGCTTTTTCTCTTTTCACGCCTTCTGCTTTTTCTGATGTGCGAGCTTTTACTTCTACTTCTCCATTATCAATGGTCTTTTGGCTGATAACGACTCTTACTGGCAACCCCATTAAATCAGCATCTGCAAATTTGTTGCCAGGCCTCTCTTCTCGATCATCATAAAGTACCTCTATTCCTGCTTCTTCTAGATCTTCTATCAGCTTCTCAGATTGCTCGTTAACATCTCCAATACCGACAAGATAGACATGATATGGGGCTATGTTCGCAGGCCATACTAGTCCTTTTTCGTCTGCTAGAGTTTCTACAATCACACCCATAGTTCTGCCAGGACCGATTCCATAACTACCCATAAACACGGGCTGTTTTTCACCGTTCTCATCGGTATAGAATAAGCCTTCTGATTCAGCATACTTTGTGCCTAGTGTGAATATATTGCCGACCTCGGCAACTTTAACCTTTTCTAGCGATGATTTGTCGAGCTCTAACTCTGCTACTACTTCGTCAGTGTAGACTTCTTCATTTATAGCAATCTTCTTTGCCCTATCTATGTAGACAATATCTTCCCCAGCGTCACACTCTGTCTGATACTCGAGAGAAAACTTCGAAAAACTGCCGCCACTGGCGAAAGTCAGATGAGTTATTTCTCCAATTCCTAGTCGAGTAAACACGCGGTTATACGCATCTTGGCATAGTGAGTAAAAGACCTCATGTTCTTGCTTGTCCCTTGAAAGGGAGTAAAGATCTTTCATGACAAACTCACGACCACGCATAATTCCGCTCTTGCTACGAAGTTCATTGCGGAATTTCTTTTGAAACTGATAGACATAAGCTGGCAAATCTTTATAAGACTGTACGTGGTGACGCATCATGTCAGCTATTGGTTCTTCGTGTGTAGTTGCCAGTCCAACTTCTTGCCCGTTAGCAAGCTTCGTCTTAAACCATACATCAATCACGCTATCATCCCATCTTCCGCTAGCCTTCCAGGGTTCAGGACGTTGTAGCGCGGTCATCTCAAGTTCGTTTCCACCGATCGAATTCATTTCCTCACGAATAATCTGCACGATTTTATTAAAAACTCTTAAGCCCAGAGGAAGATACACATATGCGCCTGCCATCTCCTTATGCACAAAACCAGCTTTTATCAGGAGCTGTGCATTTTTAGACACTTCATCTGCGGGTGCATCTTTTTGTGTTTTTATAAATAATTCAGATCGTTTCATTTCATGTTCCCTTCAATATCAAATATTTTGTTCTCCGTAAGTAGTCTTTCTAAACCCGTGCGGGATATAAGCCTTCAAAATATCTCATAATGGACTCATTGTACCCGACAAGTTAACGCTCTGCCACTAATCTATTTAGTTTCACAATTTGGCAAGAATTCATAAATATAAGATTCTCTAAAAAAACGCGCTTTAAATTATTACGAAAAGTGCAATAAAAGCGATGCAGTTTTTTAACGCGTGCAGCATAATCGGACTGTACAGAGATTGGTGTTTTTCGTAAATATAGATTAAGAAACCTGAAAAAATCAGTGTATCTATAGCGGCAATATAGTTTAAATTATCGAACTCTAGATGTGCTGCGCCGAATAACAAACTTACTAAGATATAAGCCGCTATTCGTCCTCCAAAATGCTTCAGACTTCGAAATAGCAAGCCTCTAAAGAGGACCTCCTCTACGACTGGAGCAAGAATTACTAAACTAACGAAAGTAAGCGCTAAGCCCCACCCCTCTCTGGAAATAGCTCCTAGATCTTGCGTCTGGTCGACATTTATATCAGAGGTCACGCTAACAAAAACAGTGGCAGCTATTAAGACTAAGAAATAGATTCCGTATAAAATAACTACCTCTCCTACATGTCCTAGCTTGGGAGGCTTGCTGAGCCTCAAAAACTTATAAGGGTTTATCTTTCGCCAACGTAAAAGAAAATAAATCGAAGCTGAAAATGTTACAGCCGCCAAAGCCGAATATGCAAACTGGACGCTGCTACTATTGCTAAGTAGCTCGCTGATTTTATCAGCATCATTACCTGCGAATCCTAAAAATAGTACGATTACTAGCGAAACGACGAGCTGTAATCCATAGAATAATACTATTCCTCCCAACAATGTGGCTAGAACTAATAATGCTCTTTGCAGCAACGTGGACTTGTCTGTATTATTTTTGAGTTCCACTATTCACCCACGATACGTTGAACGTCGACAATAGTCACTAGTACAAATAAAAGCATGAGCAATGCAAAACCTGTGCCATGTATGCGTTCTTCACGTTCTTTTGTTAGATTCCACCTAAAAGACCTAAACAGCAATGTTACGAATAATCGACCACCGTCAAGTGCTGGTATCGGCAGGCTATTCATAATCGCAAGGCTAAGCGATATTAAGGCAACAAGGAGCATAACTGACTTAAGTCCTTGCTCTGCTAATTCTCCCAGTACATCCCCAATACCAACCACCCCTGTAACATTCTGTTTAGCAGTTGAAGCATCTCCCTGGAATAAATCTCCGATAATATCCCCGAATACACTGAAAGTTTCTACAATTACTTGTCCTGAGAATACCGCTCCGACTATTGGAGCAGACCAGGTTGCTCGAAGCTCCTGATATTCGAAGGGCACTACGCCTAGGTAGCCTTTTGGCTCATCCGTTAGAAGACTGACTTCTACTTCTTCACTAGTGAGTAGAGTGGCTGTGGATTTTTTTAATGACTGCTGATAATCCTCAATCGACTCGTCAAAGTAAGTAATCTCAACAGACTGTCCGGCGAAGTACTGAGTAGCCTCCCTTAAATTTTCCTCTGTTTCAATAAACTTTATGTCGCATGCTGTCTCTGAACATCCAGAGCTACTAATCGACACCAGTCTATCGCCCTGCTCAAGCCCAGCCGAAGATGCCGCTGAACCATCGCTAACCTGTGCAACAAGCACTTCCTGAGTCGAGATTTCTGTATCAGATGCAACAGTAAATTGGTTTTCAAATACTTTCGGTAGGCCAAATAGTGAAATTCCACTGAATATAACTATGGCTATCAACAAGTTGACCACCACTCCGGCCAACATGATTCTTACTTTGCCACCTAGCGAAGCTGCTCCATATGAGCCTTTCGATTTATCGGCGTCATGCTCACCTTTTAGGCGAACAAACCCGCCGAGCGGAAGCCAGTTCAGAGTATACTCAGTGCCGTTTTTTACAGTTATTGTTCTCGCTTTGGGCGGGAATCCTATTCCGAACTCTTCTACCTCTACGCCAGACCTACGGGCGGCAATAAAATGTCCTAGTTCGTGAAGCACGACCAGGCCAATGAGCATAACAACGCCAAGTATTATCAATATCATTTAAGCTTTAGTATAACCTGGCGCTAGTGAAAACTTCTACTCTTTTATGAGCCGAAACGTCGCTGCCGGCGGGCAAATTCTTCAAGTATTTCGTCAATTTCATTGATTGTCATGGCTGGCCACTTCGTTTTGGTAGATATAAACTCACTATAAGCTGCTCTCCACAGTGCGAAATTACTGAGGCGCATTTCGCCAGAAGTGCGAATTATTAGATCGATGTCAGGCATATCAGGTGAATAAATATATTCTCTAAATTTATCGACTGTTAAATCATCAGGTTGCACGTTGTCTCTAATCAACGCTTTACATGCATCTACTATCTCCTGATGGCCGCCGTAGTTGAAACATAGTCCAAGGTGGGCTTTATCTAAGTGCTTCGTCTTTTCAACAGCATTTTGCATGAGTTCTTTTTCTGCCTTGCCAAGTTTCTGTTGTGACCCAAGCCAGTGAATCCTGATACCCTTGTCTATAAAATACTGCAGATGTTTCTTGAACATGAAAGGCAGTATTTTCTTCATTAGATAGCCGACTTCTTCATCTCCACGTTTCCAATTCTCAGTCGAAAACACATAAGTGGTCAGGTATTTAACGCCTCTATCCACTAGGTGATCTGCTACTTGTTTCAGGACTTCTGCACCTACTCGGTGACCTTCAAGGCGCGGCATACCGACCTCTTCCGCCCACCTTCGATTTCCGTCGAGTATTATCCCAACGTGCTTCGGCAACTTATCTGAATCGGTCTCAGGCATGACTAAACAGTGAGAATTTCTTGCTCTTTAGACTTCGCTAGACCTTCTATGTCAGCCTTGGCAGAATTTACTTCTTCATCGATTTGCTTCTGCAAACGCGCAGCATCATCCTCGCCGATGTCTTTGTCTTTTTTAGACTTGTTAACATTGTCTACGGCTTCATGACGAGCTTTGCGTAAACTTATCATGGCCTCTTCTTGCTTCTCTCCCAGCTGCTTAACGATCAACTGACGTCGTTCTTCTGTCAGTGACGGAACCTGAATTCGCACTATATTGCCATCATCCGATGGGTTAAGCCCTAAAGTCTGGTTGCTGCGGATACTAGTTGCAATAGCCTGCACCGTTGATGGATCGAATACTGATATCTGAATCAATCTTGGCTCTGGAGTTGAGACTGTAGCCAACGTTTTCAGCGGCATACTCTGACCATAGGCTTCGATCATTAGATCTTCAACCATGCTAGGATGCGCACGGCCAGTGCGCAGTTTTGTCAGCTCACCTCTAAAATGCTCTTTTAGTTTTTCAATCTGAGTATTTAGTTCTTTAACTACGTCCTGGTTCATGTACTATTGCTCCTCGTATTTACTAATGTAGCTCAGGGTTGAAGTAATTATATCAGTAACAATATTAAGAAACTTCGCCGAGTTGAATTCTACTAAAGCGGCGGACAACTATGTTTTCACCGAGTTGCGCGTTGGCTTCTTTCACAAGTTCACCAACTGTCTGGTCTGGGTTTTTGATGTATGGCTGGTCAAGCAAACACAAATCAGCAAAATACTTCTTTGACATACCTTCTACAATACCTGAAATCATCTTCTCTGGCTTACCCTGCTCTTTGGCCTTATCGGTAAACTCATCAGACTTTTCCTTTATTACATTTTCAGGGATTTCTTCAAATGACACATACTGCGGACTGCTTGCTGCGATGTGCATTGCAACGTCCTTAACTAATTCTTCAAACTTTTCATTCTTGGCAACAAAGTCCGTTTCGCAGTTTACTTCGACAAGCACGCCTATGCGATTATCATGAACGTAGGAACCAACTCGACCCTCTCGAGCTTCTCGCTCACCACGCTTCTCAGCTTTAGTCATACCCTTCTTGCGCATAGCTTCGAGTGCCTTGTCAAAATCACCGTCTGCTTCAGTTAAAGCTTTTTTTGCATCGGTCAATCCAACGCCAGTTAGCTCTTTAAGTCGCTTGATGTCTTCTAATGATGCTGCCATTATTTACTCTCTTTCTTGGCTTCTTCTTTCTCAGGTGCCGCTTTTTGGCTTGCTTTTCCAGCTTCGATTGCTTGTTTTACGTAATCTAATACTAGATCAATAGATTTAAGCGCATCATCATTACAAGGAACAGGATACGTGATGTCACGTGGGTCTACATTTGTATCAGCAAGTCCGACAACTGGAATGTTTAGCTTTATTGCTTCTGCAACTGCGTTCTTGTCATTTTGCAGGTCAACAACAAACACCATAGCTGGCTTTGCAGGCATTTCCTTTATCCCGCCATAGAGCTCATTCATTTCTTCGATTTCTTCTTGGAATCGCTGAACTTCGAGCTTGCTGTATTTTGCTGCCAATTCGCCAGAAGCCATTCGCTCTTCAAGGCGTTTTAGGTGCTTTACGCGACCTTGAATAGTCGTAGCGTTTGTAAGCATTCCACCTAGCCAACGATTAGTTACATATGGCATGTTGGTGCTTTCGGCAATTTCCTTAACTCTATCTTGTGCCTGACGCTTAGTTGAGGTTAGTAAAACAGTACCGCCATTTGCGACAACTTTTGTTATTGCCGATAAAGCCTCTTCAAGCATTGATGCAGTTTTTGTAAGGTCGATAATGTGAGTATCGCCTCGCTTGCCATGAATATACTGACGCATAGCTGGGTGCCAGCGACTAGTTTTGTGACCGAAGTGTGCTCCGGCTTCTAATAATTTTTTCGGGTCAACAGTAATACCTGCCATATAACTCCGAATCCTTTCTCTTCACCATGCTGCCCGATTGACACAATGTCGCTCGGAGGATTTCACCTGCACAGTTGTTTAATTAATTTCACGTTTAATTCTAACAGATACGGGTAGTTCGTGCAACAGGGGCTAGAACTTTTCTAAAAATCCTTTTGGAAGTCTAAGCCTTGTACTTTCCGGTATAACTGCATTTTGGTCTAGAACAGGAGTCGACCGGACTGGTTCATACTCTGTCTGATCGCTTAGTGGCAGCTGTGATGTTGCAAGAGCTAGAGCCGATACTGCACCAATTTTTAAAATCTCTTTTGATTGCATACAGAATTATTTAAACATACTAAACTGATTGACCAAAGTGTTACATCTGTGTATAATTGCAACTCAACATGAAAAAAGATATTCACCCAACCAACTATCGCCTCGTTGTATTCGAAGATTTGAACGATGGCACTAAAGTCCTAACTCGCTCAACAGTCGCGAGTGAAGAAACTGTAAAATGGGAAGATGGAAAAGAGTACCCGCTAGTAAAGGTACACATTTCTAGCTCATCTCATCCCTTCTACACTGGTCAAGAAAAACTTGTTGATATTGAAGGACGAGTCGATAAGTTCAAGGCCCGCCGCGAAGCAGCAGAGAAAGCGCGCAAAGCAAAAGCGGATAAGACCTCTAAAGCAACAGATAGCGGCGAAAAAGAAGAAAAAGAAGCACCACAGAAAATTGGTTAGCTAAATTGTATTTAAAAGCTCCAGACAAAATTAGTTCTGGAGCTTTTTTATTTGTACACTAAGGGTAATATGAAAACCGCAGAATACGAATCAGAGCTTGAAACGCTAAAATC
>CAYGOR010000031.1:0-12676 GCA_964351635.1 uncultured Candidatus Saccharibacteria bacterium | reverse complement strand
TCATCTTGCCAATTTTCTTCTAATTCTTTTGGCTGAAGTATTTCAGGCGTGCTCATTAACAATTAGTGTTACACGGACAATGCTTACATGTAAAGCTTTACGTGCTTCTCAAGTAATTCTCAGGCAACTGGTTATAATAAAGATATGCGAATATTAGTAGTCGAAGATGATCGTAAGATACTTAACGCATTAAAACGCGGCCTAGAACGTCAAAGTTATGCAGTTGATGCTGTCGCTGACGGATCTGAGGGTGAGGTGATGGCAACGACAGAACCTTACGACCTGGTAATTTTAGACAGGATGCTTCCTGGAACCGATGGAATGACTATATTGAAGACAATGCGAGAATCTTCAATACAAACGCCGGTTCTCTTGCTGACTGCTAAAGATAAGGTGCTTGATCGTGCAGAAGGCTTGAATTCCGGAGCTGACGACTATTTGGTTAAACCTTTCGCTTTCGTAGAGCTAATCGCTAGAGTGCGAGCTCTCCTAAGAAGGCCGCAGCAGTCACAAGATACAGAACTAGAGTCATACGGCATTATAATAAATCGCGATGATTTCACCGCTAGGCGCGGTGGGAAAAACATAGAACTTACATCTAAAGAATTCGCTCTACTTGAATATTTAGTTGGGAATCCTGACCGCATTCACACCAAAGACCATCTGGTGCAGCACGTCTGGGATTATGATTCTGATATTTTGACCAATACTGTAGAGGTATATATCGGTTATCTTAGGAACAAAATAGACAAACCATTCCCGGATATGCCGAGCCTCATTAATACGCGGCGAGGGTTTGGTTATTATTTTGGAGAAAAAAATGAAAAGTAAAAATATTTTTCATAATGCTTCTTTGCGTCTAACAGCGATGTACATCTCGACTCTCATGATTATTAGTTTGCTGTTTAGCATTGGTTCATATGCTGCTTATTCACGTACAGTTGAGCAAAATATTAGAAGACCTTTACCTCAGATAATCAGAAACTTTCCTCTAAGCGATATACAGGATGTAATTCTCGATAGAAATGAAGCTCTGCAAAAATCAAAAAATGAATATAGGCTTGTACTGGTAGTGATTAATTTGTCCATTCTACTTGGAGGTGGTTTTTTGAGCTACTATTTAGCTCGGCGCACCTTGCGGCCTATTGAGAAGGCTCATGAAGCACAGAGCAGGTTTACAGCAGACGCCTCCCATGAATTGAGAACCCCGATAACAGCCATGCGAGTTGAAACAGAACTGACCCTAACCGAACCAAAACTCACTCTAAAGCAAGCCAAAGGACAGCTCGAAAGCAATATTGAAGAACTTGATAAATTAACTACTCTGTCTGAGAGTTTATTGCAATTAGCTAAAGCCGACGGCGAACTAGTGTCAACCGACAAGGTACCTGTTGATAGGATAATCGATTATGCAATAGCTCGGGTTGCTAAAAAACTAAAGTCAAACAAACAGAGCGTAAAAATCACAGGAGAAAAAGACATAGTTTTCACTGGTAGCGAGTCAGCTTTAGTAGAGTCATTAGTCACAATAATCGATAACGCGATTAAATATTCGCCGAAATCCTCCAGCATACGGATAAGGAAGAAGAAAGAATCCGGCAGATGCATTATTACGATATCTGATTCTGGCAGTGGTATTTCAAAGAAAGATTTGCCCCATATATTTGAGCGCTTCTACCGCGGTGATGCCTCTCGCACAGCTTCTGATGAGAACGGGTATGGTATTGGCCTATCTATAGCCAAGTCATTAATAGAAGCCAATGGTGGCAGTATCAAGGCCAGCTCAGCCTCTAAAGGTGGCGCCGTATTTACTGTCACTCTCCTTACATAAGTTTGGTATACTTCCGAGATGAAGATAGACCCTGAATTGGAAAAAATATCTGACTGTTTATATAGGGTTGCAGTTAAAGCGGTGATTATAAAGGGTGAGAAAGTTCTTTTGCTTCGTGATTATGAGGATACCGGATGGACATTTCCAGGCGGCGGTGTTGATGTCGGAGAAGCTGCCACTGAAGCGCTAACTCGTGAGTTATGTGAAGAAATCGGAGTATCAGAGAAAGACATAGTTATACTGAATGATATTCTTCCGTCTTCAATCGGGCATATAAAAAAGGGCATCCCTCGATTAAACCTTCATTTCCGAGTGAATCTTTTAAGTAAAAGCGTGAAACCGACACAAGAAACTGAAGCTCTCGAATGGGTAAATATATCTGAAATAAAAAATGTCCCAATAGACCCGTCCGCTGGAGATAGAGACAACTTCATAAACGTAGCTGAAAAGTGCTACAACCTCTCAGCAAATTCTTAGTTGCTTCAAAGTATCATTTCAGAGTAAACAACTACTATGGTGCTGTTCACTACTACTCATAGTGAGCGCAACATAATAGTAAAAGGAGAATTACAATGAGTAAATCAATCAATATAGCAAAAACCGGTGGGATATCCCTAGCGGTATTAATGGCTTCGTTCTTAGCCGTCAATGGTGCAAGCGCACATTTTGGTGGTGGATCTGAAGAGGAGCGAGCCGAAAGAATTACCGAAATTTCTGAGAGGTTTGACCTTGATGAAACAGAAGTAGAAACTTACTTCGAGGAGAAGCAAGCCGAGCGCGAAGCAGAGCGTGAGGAGAAACAGGCTGAGCACGTTGCTAGTCTCATCGAAAGCGGAGTATTGACCCAGGAGCAAGCAGATGAACTTTCTGCAATGCGAGATGTGTCAATGGAAGAGATGGATGCGCTGAGAGACTCAGGAGCAGAGCACGAAGAAATAAAAGCAGCTATGGAAGATAGCAAAGCTGAGATTGAAGCTTGGGCTGATTCTGAAGGAATCGATCTAGACGAAGTTCGGCCACAAGGTGAAGGCAGAGGCCATCGCGGTCATATGCGCGGATAAACCACCTAAGACATAAGCCATGGTCGAAAAAAGAACGGGTGAGAAGCTTAATCTAAACTTCTCCCCGTTCTTACTGTATAACCTTAACAACGCTCGCAGTAATATGCTGTTAAAATTCTGACGATTTAGACCTTTAAAAGCCTCAGCTTTATAAATAGCACGATACATGCACCGCCAATAGCAACGAGCAATGTATAGATTAATCCGCCTTCCCCATCTCCACCGATAAGGTCCATAACAAAGCCACCGACGAATGCTCCAAGTATTCCTACAATTATATTTCCGATTGCACCTTGCTCATCATTATTACCCATTATCATTGATGCTATCCACCCCGCTAGAGCGCCGATAATTATCCAAAGAATAATTCCCATTTGTCTTCCTTTCTTTAGTTACTCACCCTGAAATCATATGACATCATCAGTCCGAAAGCTGTGAAACATCTAACTATTTGAGCATGGAAAACGGCTTTTTTAATAACTAGCTAAGTCTCAGCTGGCAGGCTTAGGCTTATTGCAAATTTTGAATCTGGATTCTATTGCTCAACGAAAGTTAGAGCATATCCGGTTTGGCCAGCACGTCCAGCACGTCCAATACGGTGAATGTAGTCATCATACATATTTGGCAAGCTGTAATTTACAACGTGCGACACATCGATAACATCAATTCCGCGTGCCGCTACATCAGTAGCTACTAGTATAGATACATCACTGTTTTTAAATCGAGACAGAGCCCTCTTTCGCTGGCCGAGTGATTTACCACCGTGAATCGAGTCGCTAGAGAACCCGCGTGTGCGTAGTTCTTTGTGCAGCTTGTCGACGCCACGTTTAGTCTCGTCAAAGATTATTACTTTAACAACTTTATCGCTGATAAGGATATCGTGAAGCTTATCGATTTTCTGATGTGTACCCTTATAGTTAATTACGTCTTGGTGAATATTATCTGCTGTCGTACTTGGCTGAAGCTCAATGGTTACTGGGTCTTTAGTAAATGTACTTATCAGTTGCATGATCTTCGGGTCCATTGTCGCAGAAAAGAAGAATGACTGTCTTTCTGTATTTAGCCCAGATAGGATCTCGCGAACATCTGGTAAGAATCCCATATCAAGCATTCGATCAACTTCATCGAGCACAACTACATTAGTCCTTCGTAATTTAAGTGTTCCGCGCTGCATATGATCTTTTATTCGACCTGGCGTACCGATAACGATACGTGGATTATTTCTAATCTGCTTAATCTGACCGTTCATATTAGCGCCGCCAATAATCAGAACAGATCTAAGGTCGCTTCCAGCCATCAGTGCAACTACTTCTTTTTCGATCTGTTGAGCTAATTCTCTAGTTGGTGCAACGATCAATGCAGACGCGTTTCTATCGTTGAGAAGCTTATTAATAAGCGGAACTGCAAACGCAGTTGTCTTGCCTGTTCCTGTTCCTGCTACGCCAACTACGTCTTTGCCTTCAAGCCCGACTGGTATAGCTTGATCCTGAATAGGCGTTGGGTGTTCGTAACCCTTTGATTTAATGTTCTTTAAGAGCACTTCGTCCATCGCAAAGTCGCTAAACGTGTGTTTAGACGTGTACTGCACCTCGCCCACTGGAGTTGCAATTTTAACGAACCTTTTCGGATCGATGTACTGTGACTTCCCGCGATTTCTATTTCCGCGGTTATTATTGTTAGAACGTCTCGCTCCTGTATTTGAACGATTATATTTTTTTGCAACAGATGAACTGCTACTACCTTTATAGGCGTATCCCATGTTTATATGGCCTGTGATTTTCTGCTGAGGTTATGACTCGGCTTAATTTACTCGTGATTGTTTTTTGAAGTCTGAGTAAATAGTCTAACTAATACCGAATCCAAAGAATTGAACAATTGCATTAATTTTAGCATAAATACTATATCAAGTCAAAAATATGTTTACCTTATTGACATTCCTACCCCTGTTTGCTACTATTTAATTCGCTCAGTAGCTAAAGTAGCTATACATTTTTGCGAGAGGATTCGTAAAAATGGGAGTCGACGGCTTGATTAGTTTGTAGACAGTGTCAGGAAATTTATTTTGCTGACAGTGTGACAAAACAATCATCACACGTCGACGACGCGGGGTGGAGCAGCGGCAGCTCGCGTGGCTCATAACCACGAGGTCCCAGGTTCGAGTCCTGGCCCCGCTACCAAGTAAAGAGCCCTGGCCTGTCCAGGGCTTTTTACTTGGTAATGAGCCAAGGCTCAAATCTGGCCTAAGGTCCCAGGTGAAAACTGCCAGTGGCAGTTTGGAAACGAACTTTCTGATGAAAACTTGTTTTCAATCATGAAATTCGGGGGTCGCTGAAAGTGACCGAGTCCTGGCCCCGCTACCGAACCTAAACAGTACCGTAGGATACTGTTTTTTTGTTTTGATACACTTATAGCATGCATCATAGCCATAATCATATTCATAAACTCTCAAAGAAAGACAAGAAAAAGCTAAAAGACAGTATCGTGTTAGTTTCGAGCATAATATATCCGCTAACGACACTTCCGCAAATAATTGAAATTTTTCGAAATGAATCGGCAGCCAATATCTCTTTGTTAACTTATTCTATGTATTTGTTATTTACGGTTGTTTTTTTGTACTACGGTATATCGGAAAAACTAAAGCCGATCATAATACTTCAAACTTTATGGCTGCTCATGTATGGTTCTGTACTTGCAGGCATACTTATTTACCAAAATTAAATCGCATATTCTTTTGCTCAAATTATTCCAATTCGATTTCAAACTAGCTACCAAGTAAGAATTACAGATAGAGATTGGTTCCAAAATCAATCTCTTTTTGATCAGTAGTTTTTCTCACCTCTGTTAAATAGGTTCGAGTCTTTCTTGGTGTTAACCTACTAATAAGATAATCAAAGGGCACTACATGAATAAACAAAAAGGATTTACGTTAGTTGAAGGATTGTTAATAATATTAATGTTTAGCGTTATTGGGTTTGCAGGATACGATGTTTGGAATAATCAGCAAGATGATGAGGCTAAGCAGACAGAAACTGTGCAAGAAAAAGAACTGGAAACAACAGAAGAAAACGAGCAAGCACCAGAAAACGTAAGTAATACTCTAGAGGGTTGGAAAATATATAATGATGCGGAAAATGGAATATCGTTCGCTCATCCAAGCGACTGGGTAATAACAGATAATAAGCCCGTCACAGACCTGGTTTCATTAACTTTAACGTCTTCAGACTTTGTGGAACTTGAGGGTGCGTATGGTGGTACAGTTCAAGGTATACGAGTATACGTTACTGTGACAGATTTAAATTCAGAATATATTTCTAATAATGAGCAGATAGTTGCTGGTTCTGCACGTAAACCTGCTATTTATACTGAGGTTATGGATATTGAGACTAACGGAATCAGTGGCATAAGCTATATTGTTGGGTATGAAGGTCCTAGAAGTTATACGTATAGCTATGAGAATTCAGGAAAAGTATATCGGATTACTCTAGAGGAGATTTCATCTTCTACAGAATCTACATTTCATCCTTATATTGATATATTTGAACAGTTAATCAATACATTCCAATTGGACTAGTCACAACACTCTTCCATTGACTTAACTCCTCAAGGATATTATTCCAAGACGAAGCGACACGTGCTACCAAGTCTTTACTGAACTTTTTCTGCTAACCTGCCCTGAAGCCACAGCATGCCTGCGGCAGTAGAAATTAGTATCCCATAGAGCATACTAGACAAAGCACTTGATCCAGTACTAGACAGAGAATCTGCAAGCGCCAAGCCTACTGGATCACGGATGATTCCGTTGGCCGTGCCGTCTGTATCTAAATCGCCTCCGTCAGTTATTTGATATATAACTTTGTAGGCATTTTCACCACCTACAGTGACCTGGCTAACTAATACTTCTATCTGGGAATACTCTTCTGTGGTCGGATTAAATTTTCGGGGCTGCAAATCGTCTTCTTCAACTCCAAAATAATACTGCTCGACTGTAACTGTTCCGCCTACGCTGCCGCACTCTAATACAAAATCAAGCATTCCATGAGGATATGTGAACCTGCCGTCATCGTCATCAATCTCAGTTGCCTCCATGGTGTTGAATGAGCTAATTGAACAGCTGCTTGGAGCCACAAGCGAAACATAATTGTCATCAATATCATTAACTGTAGTGGTGACGTTAGACTGCAAACTATCCTGTACTCCGTCATTGTTCGCATCACCATCATTTGGACCTTCGTCTTCTAAGGTGTTTGAATACCGTCGTTGTCTGGATCTGGATTTTCAATGGTCGTGAAACTCCAAGAAGTTGTGTCCGAAATACCGCTAAAGCTATTCCCTGCTAAATCACTTAAGGCACCTGAATCAACCTGAACGTAATACTCTGTGCTGTAACTAAGCTGCGTCGATGGGTTTATCGATATATTTACAGTTCCGCTGCCGCTGACCTTACCAGATGTGACATCTATAGTTTCGACTGTAGAGTCATCACTAGTTTTCTTAATTACAATGTTACCAGTAGCAATGTTTACTGGATCTGATAACCTGAGCAGCAATGTTGTATTCCTTGAAGCTGAAGCCGTGTTATCAGCGGGCGTTAGAGCTGCAATACTAGGCGGGGTTAGATCGATTGATACAGTTGCATAAGAATAGCCGCTAGAATTGCCCACAGCATCTAGTGACTGCAACCTAAAATACCAGGTTCCCTCAGTTAAAGTATTGAACGTGCTGGCGCTTAATCCTACAACATCCGATGAGTGAACAGTTGGGCTAAAACTTTCAGAATTAGACCAAGACAGAATATAAGGTTGCACACCACTCAGACCAGAACCGCCATCTGTCGCTGCTGCCCATGATGCTTGTGGAGTAGTGTCATTTGTAATCGAGGAGATACTAATTACAGGAGTTGTCGGGGCTGTTGTATCGACTCCAAATGCGACGGATCCGCCATTAGCGGTGTTGTAGGCGCTGGTATAGCCTTGAGAATCGGCTGCTCTAACCCTCCAGTAGTACTGGCCATCAGATAAAGTTTGCAGTTCTGCTCCTGCTGAATAACTACCTGAACCAGCTCCTTGGCCGACGGTGAAACTTCTTGCACCTTGTGGAGCTAATGCTGACGTGTACTCAACTACCGGTGAAGAAAAGTCGGAAGAATCATCTATCTGCAAAAGGTAGGATACTTGCTCTCCGCTATCACTGTCTGATAGAGAAAAGCTAAAAGAAGGTGTCGTAGACGAAGTCCAGGAACCATTTACCCTAGAGACTGGGCCTAAACTAGAAGGAGAATTTGGAGCCGAATATGTCTGAACTGCTACTTCGACGCTGGCGACTTCAGGAGGTGTACCAGGGGTGCCGTATTCGACTACGTATCCTGGAAGCGTACTTCCGCTGCAAGGTAGGTCATTCCAAAATCCTGTACTTCCGGCTAGGAATTGTGCACAGTCTTCATTGCTACCAGAATCATTTGGCTCACCTGTATTCCAATTTTCATAATTACCACCAAATGCTGATCCTCCAGATGCACCAGACCAAAACTGTGTGCCGTTCTCGGGGCCAGTGACCCATCTCCATACACCTTCACTAGCAGAATCACTCGCGCCCATCCAGCCCGCGTTGGTCAAACGATCAGCTACGAAATCATTCTCCGCTTCAGACGTAATAGTAGTTAAATAACCTGGTGCTCCGTATTTCGTCCTTGCTTCAGCGGCTGATTTTGCACTATTCCAAGTAAGGGTAGATGCTACGTACTCATATAAGTTACCAGTGCCTGGAAAAAATACTTCCCCAGGCGCTATCAGTGTTGCCTCGATTGTGTCCGTGCCGCTAACGCTGCGCGTATATGTCAACGTATCTAGAGCTGCGTTCACATTTGTTAAAGTTCCTGAGAAGTTTATAGATGTACCACTAGATGCTCCGCTAAAGGTCAAACCTGTGGTGCTGCCAAAAGCTAAAGTTCCGCTCGTGCTGCGCAGGTAAACAGGAACATTGGGATTGCCTGTTCCCGACACCGTCAAATCTACAGGCAAAGCTTGGTTTTTTAGTCCGACTAAGGTTGCGGAACCGCTTAGGTCTGGATCTGGAGCAGCTTGTGCGACCAAACCTCCAAAACCTACAAGAACTAAACTCAATCCCAATAACATTAACGATTGAAAAGAACGCGCCCAAAAATGTTTCATCTCATCCTCAAAATAATTACTCTTACGCTTATTGTATAGCGAACCAAGCAAAATCAAAACACCATAATGTATTCAAGCGTATTAAAATTCAATCTCAAAATTACCACTAAAAAAGCCTCCCTTACGGAAGGCTTTTTATAGAACAGTAAGTTTGCTAGCAATCTTCTAAATTACTATTAAGCCTTAACGTCCTTAAAGAGCAAGTAGCCAATCATCCAGAATTCCCCAACCGTAGCAGGCATCGGCAAGAGTTCAGTTAAAGTGTCTTGCTCCGGGAGCACGACTGACGTGAATGTTGAAAGCACATAACCAACACCACCGGCTACCAAGAACCAAACCATAACACGTGGCATGTTATATTTTTGCGCCATGTATGCCATAGGAAGCAGCCACAAACCAAAGAACAGAGCGCCGACTGCCCATAGTGCTTCATGCGCCTCAAACATCGTCTGAACAGTAGAACTCGCACCGTTAGAAAGTGCTGTATTGAGCGCCAATAGCCAAAAAGCAGATGCGGTTAATATAACGATGGCATTAACCATACCGAAAACCCCAATTAGGCCTGACGTGAAGCTGTCTTTCTTTTTAAACAGCTTGTAAAACCATACTGCTGCCAGAGCTTGAAAGCCGGCAATTAGTATTTCTGCTGCTATACCAAAACGTGCGAGTGTTTCCTTCTCAACTAGATTGGCAGTGGTTTGCATTGCATCTCCCACGACAAGCAATTGGTCACGAGCAAATAAAAATGCGAATACTCCTGTTACTGCGAGCCCCAGATAGGACAAGCCTGTTATTCGTGCTGTTGTTAGTTTCATAATATCCCCTATTGTTTTAATTATTTTTTTGGCTCTCAAGTGCCACACCGATAGCGATTCCGATTACAAACAAGGCATTGTTACCAGTGACAACGGCAAACATTAGTCCAATTGCTAGCCCAATTGCCAGGCCCGTGCCAGTACGTTTGCTGTATCCATCTTTTTTAGACACAAAGAACTCTCCTTATTTCTTCTTATTATCTAGGCGAAACATGAGGTAGAAGAATCCGCTCACGCAAAGCAAAAAGAATCCGACACCCCCTGGAGATGCCCACGCATCTGCAGTAAATAGTATTTCCATATCAACTCCTTATTAATATTTATTGTGAACAGTTTAACATTGTTTGATTTTCTAAAAATTCATGATATTCAAAAAATTTACTAGGTACTGCCTTGCGTAATAACCCAAAACCAATCAAATTATTTTACGTTCTATTTTTCATGAATAACTATCGCATAAATAACACTGTTATACTTCGCTGATGGATGTAAAAACAATGCTGGCAGTAATTGCCACTGCAATCGGCATGATTGGTTATTACTACTACTTTAGAGCAATTTTTGCAGGTAAGACTAAACCTCATGCTTTCTCATGGCTTATCTGGGGCACATTGTCCGGGATAGGATTCGTGGCGCAAGTTGTTGATGGAGGTGGTGCAGGTGCCTGGTCAACAGGTGCTGGATCCGTTATTTCCTTTATTATATTTTTCGTAGCTCTATCCAGGGGTGAAAAATATATAGACCGCATAGATTGGATTAGTCTGGCCGCTTCAGCTATTGCCCTATCTTTCTGGATTTTTGCTAGTGCCCCATTGATTGCTGTCGGCTTAATAATACTTATCGATGCATCGGGGTTTATACCAACATTCAGAAAATCACACCGAAAACCACACGAAGAAGCTGTAACTCAATATGTTATGGCGGGGATAAAGCATAGCTTGGGGATACTAGCACTAGGCAGCTACACCTTGCTTACTGTTCCTTATGTTTTGTCACTGGCTGTAATGAACTTCGTATTCGTAGCTTATGTTTTGCATAGAAGGAAGTCACCGAACCTTCAGAGCTAGCCGCCGAAGAAGAAACTCATCCAGTCTTCGAAGTTTTTCTGATAGGTTGGCTTGCTAGATTCACTTTCTACTAGTTCGTTTTCTTGTGGAGTTTTTAGTGCTCCTAATGCCGTTTCTTGGCTAATCGTATAAACTCTCTCACCCTCAGCAGCTACGCCGTTTACTCGTCTCGCTTTTAGTTCGGCGAATTCCGGAGTCTTAAAATACTCTATTTCTAATTCTCGGTTGCGATTCTGTAGCTCAAGTACACGATTTTCTTCTTCCAAAATCGCGATTTTCTCAGTCAATTCATAATTTTGCTGCACAACTTTAGCGCCATTGTATACAACTGCCAGCCCAATGACACCAAGCAATAAAATTCCCAATAAACGGGGGTCGTCGTAGCCCTTTAGAGCCAATTTATTGCGCAATGTTTGTATTTTTGAGTGGAAAAAATCCATAACCTTTATAGTTTACACTACAAAATTGCTATAATGACCCCTAACTCTGGCACGCACAATGGGGCTGTAGCTCAGGGGTTAGAGCAGTCGGCTCATAACCGATTGGTCGCTGGTTCAAATCCAGCCAGCCCCACCATTTTGAATTATTTATGACCAATCCGCGCCTAGAGTTTTTGCAGCTTCGACAGCTTTATCCATGCGACTCTTAATTTCCTCTTCGCCAACCAAAAACAATTGACCTGCGCTGATCACACTAAAGCTGGCTTTGCTAGTCATGGCAAAAGCTGCCTGAATCACAGGTGACAAGTGGTCTTGTTCGCTTTCAGGCTCAGTCATACCAGTCGTCATAAGTAACGCAACCTTTTTAGTATCAAGAAGGCCTTCAACACCATTAGGGCCTGATGCAAATGTTTGTCCTCCCCTAATTACTAGGTCTAACCATGCTTTTACAGGCGCTGGTAGTGACCAGTTATACATAGGTGTGGCAATAATTACGTTTTCTGCCTGCTTTAGTTCACTGATGAATTCTTTCGAGGCGGCTTCGATATCGCTGTCGACAGCTGGCCCCCACCAAGTTTTTAGCGCCGTTTCGCTCATTAGAGGCACTGAGCCACCATCTAATGAACGGCTGATAACATCTCCTGTGTACGTGGAGGTGAAAGCTTCAACTAGTTGGCGAGTATTAGAGTTTTCTCTGGGAAGAAAGTTAACAATAAGTGTTTTAGACATTGATTTTCCTTTGTAGTGACTTTATATAGTAAAGTAACTATAACAATGTGACTATACTTTGTAAAGTAACTATGTGATATTATCCATGTATGTCATTCGAGGAAGCGCAAACAACAAAGTCAGGAGTTGAGACATCACCCGGCTGCATTCAGGCAGCGTTGCAAATACTCGGCGATAAATGGACTCCTCTCTTAATCGGGCAATTAGCCGACAAAGCCCTGCCATTCGGTGAATTAGAAAAGAAACTAATTGGGATAAGTCCTAGGACCCTTAGTGATCGACTGGAGAAGTTACAGGCATCAGAAATTGTAAGCAAACAACAATATTCTGCGAATCCCCCACGTTACAATTATTCGCTTACAGCAAAAGGCAGTGGTTTAACCGAAATTTTAAAATCCATGGCAAAATGGGGTGAATTACACAAGTAGGGCTTTTTGCTTCCTGCTACTGCGCTTGTTCGAGAATCATTAATGCATCCTGTGCAGAAGTAGTATCCATAATCTTAGCTCTCAGTTCTGATGCGCCTGGGAATTCAGATATGTATACTTTCGCGAATTTTTTAAGAG
>CAYGOR010000030.1:10792-12718 GCA_964351635.1 uncultured Candidatus Saccharibacteria bacterium | reverse complement strand
AGTTCTGATGCGCCTGGGAATTCAGATATGTATACTTTCGCGAATTTTTTAAGAGGGTTAAACGGCCGCTCAGCATTGGGGTACTTCTTAACGTGCAGCTCGATGTGCTGCTTGAGTAGCTCCAGCCGTTTGTCCTTGACTATATCAGACCAGGTTTTGGCAGCATTTTCGGCGAAGGCATAAGGATTATGAAAAATTCCGCGGCCAATCATAACACCGTCGACTCCGTACTGCTCTACTATCTCTTCGCCGTGTTGCCGATTGGTTATGTCGCCATTCATGATTATCTTAGTATCAGGCGATATTTTGTCTCGTAGCTCGATAATAGGTTTTATCGCATTCCAGCGGGCAGGCACTTTGCTCATTTCTCTAGTTGTGCGGACATGAACAGTCAGCAGCCAAGGCTTATACTTTAGCAAAAACTCGTGCCAAGAATAATCTAACTCGTGAAACCCGAGTCGCGTCTTAAAGCTTATTGGCATGTCACCAGCGCCTTCAATTGTTGCTTCAATAATATCTGCTGCTTCAGGGCGAAGTTCAATTTGCTGCAGCGCTGAGCAACAGCCAGCCTTTATCTCCGACTTAGCAGGGCAGCCAAAATTCAAATCAATTCCAGAGAACTTGGACCCGTTCGCCTGCCAAACAGCAGAGCTGTCTGCGCTGCAAACGGTCTCGGCAAATCGCTTTGTCAGCTGCATGCGAGTCTCGGTCGCCGTACCACTAGTACGACTTTCTCGATTCTCCTTGCTTCCTTGCGCTTTATTCGAGCCAAGCTCTCTGGCAAGCCAGGCTTCATAGTCTGGGTCACCTAATAATCCGCTGGCAATTTCGCTAGCAATTTGCTTATAATTCTGCGGATTTTTGCCCCATATCTGAGCTAATACTGGCGTAGTGTCCAATGAAGCATCGAGCTTACGCATAAGTTTTGGCCGACCTGGGCTACACAGCCCATCAACATTCACGAACTCAGTCATGGTGAAATCAGGCGGCGCGCAATCAGCAACAACACGGCGAAAAACCGTATCAGTTACATCGTCCATCGGCGCTAAAAGAAAAATATTTCTGCTCACTACTAAATATTTTTCGGGTATTTCTTCATAGTTCTATTAATTATATATTGCGCGTGGCCTTGTCGCGCTGCAGCAATAGAACCTTTTTTTAAAGAATGTGAATCAATTATTCCAATAAGCGCTAACCAATATTGTTTTTTGGTTTCTAAGGTTCCAAGTCCTCTACCAGCTAGTAGTCTTTTGCGCATTGCTAAGATTGCAGATTCTGTCTGGTCTGCTGTCCATTCATGGTTTAAAGCGACAGTCTCAATTGTATGATCAAAACTAACTACAACATCGCAAACTAATTGCCGCATAGCTGCTTCGTTCATATGCGATTGAAAGTGGTTAGGTATTTCTTTTGCGAGGCTTCTTCCGGTCTTAACTACATCGTCTGAGCTAGATTTCACTCCTTCATAGTCAGGAAGCTTTTTCTCGAGTACGTGAGCTCCTCTCCGCGCTGCTTTAGCTTTAATCCGATCTTGTTGCCCTAGATTACCTGGTACAGTCCGATAGTATCCCGCTTCGCTAGCTTCAAATATGCGCTGAGGATTGCCGAATACTATGCTGTGTTCAGTCGGATGAAAAGCTATCTTAGTTTTTGTTCGGTCTTCAGGATGATAAACGCCGAACTTTAGCCTGTCGCCGTATAATAAATCTACAAGGGCCGCTCCGCCTACCATCTCTTCGTCACGGACCGTTACTTCATTAAATACTGAGTGGTCTAAGCCAAAATACTCTGGAAAAGGAACCCGTCCAAAGGCATTAGCTGACGCAAGATCATGCTCTAGTGTGCTAGACATAACAGGAGGCATGCCTGCAAAAATATTCTGCTGTGGATCAATCTGAGACCTTGGAGACCTTACTCTTGCCATAT
>CAYGOR010000030.1:0-10692 GCA_964351635.1 uncultured Candidatus Saccharibacteria bacterium | reverse complement strand
TATTATATCACACTTATGCTATTAGAGCAACCATACAGTGTGCTAAGCCTTCTTCGCAAATGCTCTAATGTACATGGAGTGGACCGCAGCCAAGGGGTGAGCAGCCAAAGAAGCGGCTTTTGCCGACTTCATTGCGCGATGAGAGGAGTGTATCCCCTCTCATAGATTCTATTCCCAGCGGAAAACCCTGAAAGCGATGAGGTAAATAACTACTGTCCAGCCTGCCATTACAGCTAGTTGCGGGCTAAGGTCTATCAGGCTGGCGTTCTCAGTTATGATCAGTCTGATCGAATCTATAATCGGCGTCAAAGGAATGAACTTGGTAATGGCTTGCAAGAAGTCTGGCATCAAGAAAGTTGGGAAAAAGACCCCTGAAAGGAACATCATAGGCAGTGTCGTAAGCTGCGCTAATGGAGCAGCTTGGTTTTCGTTCTTTGCCCAACCCCCTATCGCTAACCCGATTCCAAAAAGCAAAATCGTGCCAAACAACACCATGAAGACTAGATTAAAGTAGTTGCCGCGCATATTTAAATCGAACGCGAAAACAGCCACAGCGTACATTATGACTAGCGCTAAGAACCCTATGAAAGCATTAGATAACATATTTGCTGTAAAGTACTGCCACACCTTCAATGTGGTGGTCTGATAACGCCTTAATACGCCTCTAGCTTTCAGACGAGGAAAGATATTTGTCGGACCAAATATACCTAGTGAAAGAAGTGTAAAACCGAGTATTCCAGAAAAAGTGTAGTCAAACTGAGTAAGGCCTTTGGTAGCGGTAGACTCTGTCTTTACTGTAAAAGGCGTGCTGGTATCGACGAGAGATTTATTAATCTCGATAAATGTAGCGTCTAATATCGAAGCGAGGGTCTGTCCACCTGTCTCGTTAGACTGATCATACAAAACAGTGGCCTCACCACTCGGATAACCTTCGTTTTCTTCAACAGACCCAAACCCCGCTGGCAGAATGATTGTAGCTTCCAGCTGACCTCTGTTCATCTTTTCACGAGCAGCCTCCAGTGTTGAGAATTCTTCGTCGACTTGGTATATAGAGCTTTCTACCAGTTGCTGTTCAAACTCTGCGGCGTATTCAGTTTCTGACTCGTTAATCAAACCCACTCTAAAAGATACGTCGTTGTCACTGCTGAATATCGTCCCGAAAATAAGAAGGAAAATTAGCGGGAAAATAAACACAAAAAATATGGCTACTTTATCCCTGAATAATCGTTTTACGTCAATCCTGACAAAGGTTACTATCGGTAGAATATTTTTCTTAAGATTATTCATGACTATTCCCTCAAGGCCTTGCCTGTTAAATCAATAAATACATCCTCAAGGTTTGCTTGCTCTACGTGCTGTTCTTTCTTGAAACCCCTCTTGAGCAAAGCCTTGATTAGTTTCTTAGGGGTGTCTAGAGCGATGATTTCTCCCTCATCCATTACAGCAATCCTATCGCACAGTAATTCAGCTTCATCCATGTAGTGAGTAGTCATAATCACTGTAATTCCTCGTTTTTGAACATCGCGTATCAGGTCCCATAAGTTTCTCCTCGCCTGAGGGTCCAACCCAGTCGTTGGTTCATCCAAGAAAAACACCTTCGGACCATGGACCAGCGCGACAGCTATACTGAACCGTTGTCTTTGCCCGCCTGAAAGTTGCTCAGGATAGCTAGAGGCTTTGTCGTCCAGTTGAACACTTCTTAGTAGCTCCATAGCGTCAACTTTTTCACCATAAGTCGATGCGAAGAAATCTATAATTTCAACTAACTTAGTTTTTTCTTCAAAGCTAGGTGTTTGCGGTTGAACACCGATTAACTTCTTTATATCTGTGGAGTCCTTCTGTACGTCTATCCCATTAAGAGTCGCTCGACCACTGTCTATCGGACGCAAAGTCTCCAACATTTCCAGAGTTGTTGTTTTACCGGCACCGTTAGGACCTAGTATTCCAAAGATCTCACCTTTGTTTACATCAAAGGAGATACCCTTTACTACTTCCGTGGAGCCGTATTTTTTAGTTAGATCTTTAACTTTGATTATCGGTTTTAACATTATTCTAGCTTAACAATAAATAAAAATAATTAACATAATAAATAGCCCCTTAGCGATGCTAAGAGGCTATTCAGCGCACTGCTAGGCAGTATTATTTCTTGCGGCTAACTGTAAGGAATCCGTTTCGTGGATTCTCGTTAACTTGCATACCGGCTGGTACGTCAGCTACAGAAGTCTCAGGACGCTCGTCCTTAGAGAAATAATAGATAGTTTGCAGCTTGCCACCGCGGAGTGTAACGTCCTTAGAGTTTAGATAATAAGTAACACCCTTTGAGTTTGTGTGCTTGTAAGCCATAGCTTTAAAGCCCCTTTCACCTCTTACTTGATAGTAATCTCACCATACTCTCCCCTGATAACACTTGTCAAGCAGTTAAGCAGTATTTTTAATAACAGATGGGGCTATCTGATGGCTAAAATATTGATGAGTTACCAGATAAAACTGTTGCCAAATCTCGCAATATTGATTACACTTGTGCTTATTACAAGATAACAAAGCAGTGGTCATAGTATCTATATGGCTGCATGAAGAAAGATAGGTGGGAAATGGACTTTTCAAACCGTGATAATCGTCAATCTGCACAGCCGATGCAGCAACAAGCAGCGGCGACTCCAGCAGCTAGCGACCGTTCAGCGTCAACTAAGCGCAGTTCAGGCGGAGGCATGCTCGGTAAACTTGGACCACTAGTAGTCCTGTTCGGTGTTGCAATACTCTCCGCAGCAGTTGTACTAGCACTCGTTTTCGGTGGTGACAACAATGACAAAAACTTAGAATCGACATTAATAAACAAGGATCAGTACCAAGCAGTATTCCTAGATAGCCAAGATGGACAAGTTTACTTCGGAAAAATGGCTGTCTATAATGAGTCCCTTTATATTCTGAGTGATATTTTCTACGTACGTGTTGAAAACCCAATTCAGCCGCAAGGAACTGAAGCGCAACAGCCTAATATTTCACTAGCAAAGCTAGGAAATGAGCTACACGGTCCTGAAGACGTTATGTTTGTGTCTCGTGACAAGGTTCTGTATTGGGAAAACCTTAAAGATGATGGTCAAGTCGTAACCGCTATCACAAACTTCAAAGCTAACGGCGAACAAGCACCTGCTCAGCAAGAGACAGAAGACTCAAGCAGCGATGATGCTGCTAGTGGCACGCAACCTGCTGGCACCGAAGAGCAAGATGATACTGCTGACACTAGCGACACTACCCCTCCAGCAGACACTACTACTCCGTAGTTAAGCTACAGGTATATAGCCTAAAACACCCTCTCATTCAGGAGGGTGTTTTTGTTTATGAAAGTACTTATCTAGGACCTGCTAGGTTAATACTAACTACTGGCCCAGTCTGATAGTGCGCTTAACGTACCAGTGATGAAGCCCATTATAAAAAGCTAATACGCCTGAAATAACTGCCGCAATAAGGCTAAAGCCCGCGAGATCGGGCGACCAGCGTGGCGCCACATAGTTAAACTTATAGAACGATTCGTCGATCTCTTTCTCTGTCGTGCCGTTAGCCTCTATATATTCAGCATTACACTGCGCTCTACCCTGTATCTGACCTGCTGGAAATCGATCATTGCATATTTTTTCTGCCTTCACGCGGACCTCTTCATTAACTTTAGCTACGCGTTGTTTTTCGCTTTCTACAAGTCTTTCATAAGTACCACTTAGCTGAATTGGCGGATATATCCCATTAGGCCCACCTAGCTCTGTGTTCATGTGAGAGTAGATGTAATCCCTTAGTTCAGTCAGAGCCTCTTCAACGTCACCACCTGCCGTATCGACTGCTGTCAGCTGATTGAAGCGCTCAACAGCGCCGTTACTATTGTTTACAAGGCCAAAGATAAATAGTGCTATTGATACTAGAGTTAAAAAAGAAAAGACTACGGTTTTTAGGACGGCTCGTTGGTCAACGCGTTTTAGCTTAGTAGCTCGATTTGCATTCATAAGCAATATTATACCCGTTCTAAGGCTGGGAAGCGCTGCAGAGTCATAATAAGGCTAATTAACCCGACGAAGATGAAACTATAACGTAATACGGCCTCTGGATCGAACATGAGCATCGCAAGAGCCACACCAAGACAAAATATAGCTTTGGCTACTGCAGTAGCTGCTTCAATCATTACAAGATATGACACCCGCTGATCGCCCCCGCTATCGGCGTTATCATAAAACCCTTTGACGAGAGGCATTCTATAGGCTAGGGCTATCGGTTCGCCTAAAACAGTTGAGGCAACAGCACCACCAGCCGTTCCGGTGAATGATCTAGTTATGTTCAATATTAGATTCATTAATACACCCCATTTAAGTAGATTGCGGCCTTTCTTGGCATCAATAAATGAGCCAAACATTCGAGCACTAACAATAGAGATTGCTAATGAAGCACCAAGTAAGAGTCCAAGCTTTTCATAAGTTCCGCTAGTAAAGATAGCGACTGCAATATAAAGCGGCCAAAACGTGATGTTCACAGAATAGGCTACGTTGTAACCAGCCATAGCATACATGTCACGTGCATACCGCTTAAACTTGAATGACCTATAAACAACTTTCTGGTGAGTTTTAACAGGCTCCGCGGAAAGCATAAGTGGGACGATAGAACCCAGTAAAACCCCAATGGCAAATAACATAGTAGCCTCAGGAGCCAGAAGACCCGCCAACAAGCCCCCGACAATCGGACCTAAGGCCCCACCAATTCGTTCAAAAACGTATAGCCAACCCAGCTCTTTACCAGCATGTTTGTTGTGATTCACCTTCGAAAAGTCAGCGTTATAGGCAATAAAAAATAGGCCATTTGATATCGTAAAGAACAGTGCTAGGAACGGCAGAGGCCAACCAAACGACTCAAAGGTTAATAGTAGCCCAAGGAAAAAGACAAACAGTAGCGTGCTGACTGCAATCGCATGCTTTGGACCAATATACCCAATTACTTTTCCAGCTAAAAAACTCACAGGTATTCGCAGTAAGAAAAAGACAGTGTAGAACATAAAAATACTGAACAAGCTTACACCTACCTGATACAGGAAAACTGGTACAAAAACGCCGATCAAACTATGGCCTAACGAGCGAATCGTCATGGAGGTGTAAAGCTCTGCCAACTCGTCAAACTTCATTTTTCTCCAGGGGTGACGATGGGCGGTTACTCGGTAAATGATTTTTTGTAGCATATTTTGATTTTCCTTTACGCTACTCAACTATAGCAAACATCTGTAAACTGTAGCTATGCATGTTTATTTTTCTGGTATCGGTGGAGCTGGTATTAGCCCACTGGCGCTAATTGCGCACCAGGCAGGCTACGACGTATCTGGCTCGGACATGAAAGACAGTTCTTACGTCGCTAACCTGAAATCAAAGGGTATAGCCAACATTACTATCGGTCAGTCTGAAGGTTCAATCAGTAAGGTACACAATGAAAACCCAATCGATTGGCTAGTTCATTCATCAGCAATCCGCGAGTCAGATCAGGGCTATGCTGAAATACAGTACGCAAAAGACCGAGGAATAACTGTTACAAAACGGGATGAATTCATAAACAAAATCCTTACTGATAGCGGCCAGAAAATGATTGCCGTTGCAGGCACGCACGGTAAAACTACCACTACCGCAATGGTTATTTGGCTGTTCAGGGAGTTAGAGATACCTATCAGCTACTCCTTAGGTGGTAAATTATCCTTTGGAGGCATTGGTCAGTTCTCTAAAGAAGCTGAATATTTTATATATGAAGCAGATGAGTATGACCGCAACTTTCTATCCTTCAGTCCTGCGATATCGTTAATAACTGGAATTGCCTATGATCATCCAGATATTTACCCTACGCAGCAGGAATATCGTGAGGCGTTTGAAGAATTCATATCGCAAAGTCAGAGCACAATAATATACGCCGAGGACGATTCGCTGCTCGGCAGTGATGCTACCAGTCGGAAACAGGTTTTAAGCGCTACAGACGGCCGAGTTAAGCTGATAGGTGAAGTTAATCGTAAAGACGCGTGGCTAGCCGTCACAGCGGTCCAAAACGCTACTGGAGAGCCTATCGAGAAGCTAATCGAGATCATCAATCGATTCCCTGGAGTATCGCGGCGGTTTGAGAAAATTTCAGATAACATCTATACAGACTATGCTCATACCCCAGAAAAAATTGCAGGAGCGCTGCAGTTAACCCGTGAAATCTCCGATAACGTCGTGGTGGTTTATGAAGGACTGCATAATACGCGGCAACACTTTATTAAAGATCAACTGCCTCACCTGTTTAGGGAAGCGAAAAAGCTTTACATCGTTCCCAGCTATCGAGCGCGAGAAGATGAAAACCTTGAAGATCTAACTCCAGAAAAATTAGCCGATATGGTTATCGAGCCGATGGATAAAATAGCAGCCGCTCTTAACGATGAGCTGAAAACCTCTATAGAGAATCATGTTAATGACGGAGATCTCGTGCTTTGCCTGTCAGCTGGCGGTGGTGGGTCGCTGGACGAATGGCTTAGGAGAGAATTCGCGTGAGACTAATGCAGCTTAATTGCTGGGCTGGAAAACTAGGAACTCAGCTAAAAAGATTAGAAGAAGATATTGAGGCAGATATAGTGTGCCTTCAGGAGGCATATGATATTCCAAATATCCCTGGCAACACGTTCATATCTCCAAATGAGGTATTTAAACCAGAAAAATATCCGCACAACGTCTTTGCAGAGACCATAACGCTACGCTATCAAAAACAATTATCTCCTTTTGGTAATGCCATATATTCGAGAACTCCAATATCCGCTACCGAAACGCATTTCACTAACGGTGAAAAAATAGAAGATTTGGATGTGCTCGGTGGAGACGACTACAATGCACGCAACTTCGTACACGCAGTGATAGATTACAATGGCGTGCCGTTAAATATAATCACACACCACGGCCACCACCACCCTGTAAATAAGTTAGGAGGTGAAGAGAACACGCGTCAACTAGAACTTATAGCTGAATATATCGATTCGCTAAGGGGACCAATAATTTTTACTGGAGATCTTAACCTATACCCTGAAAGCCCATCCTTAGAGCCAATAACTTCAAGGCTTAGGAACTTGATAGATGAGTTTCCAATTGGCACCACACGAACAGAAATATCTAAAAGACCTAATGAAATAGTTGACTACGTATTTGTGTCGGACAACGTAAAAGTATGTGACTATAAGGCTTCGGACATATTGGCATCTGACCACAAAGCATTAGTGCTGGATTTTGAGATATAAAGTAATGGGAAAGCTGATTTAAATCAGCTTTAAATCAGCTTTCACGGTGGTTAGTTGTCTATTGCATCTATCACTCTAGCTAGCTCGTGATCCTTGTCTGTTACCTTTTTCTGATCATGCGTTGTGGTGGTTATCTCAGCGAAACCCCAGCCCAGCGAGATGTCAGGATGATGATTCATGTCTTCTGCGACCGCGCCGACTTTATTCACAAACTCTAACGATTCAGCAAAGTTATTAAACTCAAACCGCTTTCTCAAAGCCTTTTGATTGTCTGTGTAGTCCACTTCTTCCCAATTGCTAGTAGCCATATTCAAAATACCTTTTGCCTTCTGACCATGCTTTTAGCGATTCCGCTACCGATGGGATTATATTTTTCGGTAAATTGTCTAAGGAAAGCCATGCAAGTTCACTGTGCATATGCGGCTCCGCGTTACGCAATTCGCCTTCATAATCAATTACCTCAAAATAAAGATCAACCCACTGCATATCATCGATGTCCTTATTTTCTTCTTGAGAGTACCTATGAGTTGTAATTGCAGGCTTAAGATTTTCGGTCTTCACTTTTATACCGACCTCTTCTTCCGCCTCTCTGACCGCGGCTGCACTAAACGACTCGCCTTTCTCCACTTTTCCAGAAGGTAGCCCGTAATGACCGTTCATCCAGGACGTATTACTGCGAAGCAAAAATGCAATTTGGTTTTTGTCATTTTGTATTATCAAAAAGCTGGCAGTGTATGGCCTCTGCGTATCGTACATTACCTGTCATCTCCTGATCCGCTCAAGGTGCCCCTTTGTTTGCGGCTAGCGAGTTTATCCAGGTTGGATTCAGCAAGTTTATCCAGGGAGATATCCAAATCGTCAGCGATAACTGCTATATACCAGAGCACATCGCCCATTTCTTTTTTTATCATCTCCTTATCAAGCTTGCTGAAATCTGCATCCTGATCTCTTATCCACTTCTTAAAAATTGCTTGTACTTCACCAGCCTCGTCTGCAAGGCCCAGTACTTGCTGGATAAGTTCCTGGAATTTGTCCTCTTTAGCTAAGTTCGTCGTGATAGCCTGGATCTGATATTCATCAAAGGTCATTTATAATCTCCTCTTTGCATATAGCATAACCTAAACGTTATACTTGTGACCATGTTAGATGCAGTAGAATCATTTATTATCGATGAGGCTTGGCCAGGTCTAGGCGGGTTCGTCAAAGATCACGGCTTTCAGATATTCCTTATACTTTTTATTGCTTACATAGGCCGCAAATTTGCCATGGTATTCATAAGCAACCTTATACGTAGAGCCATAATTAGTGAGAAATTTGCAACTGCGCACGACGAAAAACAGCGAGAAGATACGCTAATATCGATTGCGCGAACGCCAATAAGAATCTTGCTTTGGGGTGTTGCTATTATGCTCCTGCTCGGTGAGTTTGGAGTTAACACTGCACCGATTATTGCTGGAGCGAGCATAGTTGGAGTCGCACTAGGATTCGGTGCTCAGTCTCTTGTTAAGGATGTAATATCAGGAATATTCATGTTACTAGAGAACCAATACCGCGTCGGAGATGTTGTGGAGCTTAACCAAGCCGTCTCTGGCACAGTTGAGAATTTTACACTCAGAGAAACCGTATTACGTGATTTAGACGGAATGGTACACCATATCTCTAATGGCGAAATTACTATAGCTACCAACATGACGATGGAGTTTGCGAATGTAAACCTTAACATCGGTGTGGGATACAGTGACGATATAGAAAAAGTAGAAAAAATAATCAACAGAGTCGGAAACAAATTGGCAGAAGATGAAGAATGGTCTGAATCAATTCTTGAACCGCCACAATTCCTACGCGTCGATGACTTTGGTGACTCTTCTGTGGTGATAAAAATAATTGGTAAAACTCAGCCGATGAAAAATTGGGCCGTAACAGGTGAGCTGCGCAAACGCTTGAAGATAGCTTTTGACAAAGAGGGAATCGAGATACCGTTCCCGCAAAGAGTTATCCACCAAGCCCCTAAGCCTTCAACAGCCAAAAAATAACTCTTACGCTCGTTTAAGGACTACTGTATGAGACTACTACGTAACTTTACGTCTATGCGTTGTTTAGGTAACATGTCTGGCTCTATCCATTCAACAACTGTTGAACCTTCAGATTCGCTATATCTTCCAGATTCCGATTGGTAACTCTGTACTGCTTCAATAAACCAGTCTAGGAAACCAGGACGAAAAGGACTTAGTTCTCTAATCTCTTCGATTGGAGCAAATCCAGTAGAGAGCACTTCTTCGCTAGTTTGAGTATCAAATATCAGAGCTTCGGGGTTATCTACGCGGGCTACAATATTAAAAGAAAGTAGACTTTCTGCTCCCTCAGGAGCGACATTGATATAACTTACGCTAGTGAGCAAACTAGGCAAAGCAAAAGTAAGCCCTGCCTTATCAAATCTTCGTCTGTCTAATCCTAGTTCTTCTTGCAGACATCTTATCCACGCTTCATGAGGAGTTTCTGTAGCCCTGTTCGATTCAAGTCCTCGAGCAGGAACCCATCGGAACGTCTCCGAGCTTGTGCCAACGGCTTCGTTCGGATAACGCCCTTCTTTTTCCGCATGCCTTGCATAGAACAAATTATCGTCATGGTCCAAAATAAGCGCGCAAACACCAGCCGAAACCAGATTAACATCCGTACCTAAAATCAGTCTTCGCGACTCAAGCTCTCTTTCAAACAAAGGGGTGTGGAGGTTACTCTTTGACATAAAGTTACAAAACATTATAAAGCAAGGTAAACTAAACTAATGAATTTTAAGACAGTAGTTTTTTTAGGACCCTCAGCTATAGGTAAAACATACGTTGCTGAAATGATGAAAATAAAATATCCCGATATGATAGACCAAGCGATGCTTTACACAACGCGCCCACCAAGAAAAGACGAGCAACCAAGTGACAGACACTTTGTGGCAGAAGATAAATTTAATGAAATGGTAGATCATGATAGATTCATAATTTACGACAAATTTGGTGGAAATTTATATGGTTTCACCCCAGAGTCGATCACTCCTAATAACCGCCATTTGTTAACAAACGCATGGCCGTGGCTCGCGGAGCAATTTAGCAAACTTGACCAATGCATATTAGTTGGCCTGCTGCCGCAGGATGATTGGCGAGAAATGCTAATAAATAGAATGAGAATAAGGGGAGATGATGAGACTACAATACTGCGGCGCATCGAGTTAATTAAAAAAGATATCATAGACCTCAATAAAAGCGCTCAGCTCATAAATAATTCGGGGAAACTCTTCACTATAAAAGATAATTCAACCATCTCCCACGAAGTTTTACCATGGATAGAAAGCCGGCTAGGCTTGTCTTAATTGATTATCTCTATAGCCCCAGGGTGGTGTCGGAGGTGTCTTCTTCGTTAAAAGACTCTTCTTC